>JAMPXL010000292.1 GCA_023701165.1 Geothrix sp.
AAGATGCGCGCCTGGAGGGCCGGCGGGATGCCCACGCCCGTATCGGCGACCGTCAGTTCGACCAGGGACTCCCGGTTCCGGCGGGCCACTCCGAGGTGCAGGATGCCGCCCGCGGGCATGGCGTCCCGGGCATTGAGGACCAGGTTGACCACCAGCTGATCCAGGCGTCCGGGCTGGCTGCGGATGGCCGCCGGGGCTTCCGGCAGATCCACCACCAGGTCGATGGAGGCGGGCAGCGTGGCCCGGAGCAGCGGGTGGAGCAGCCGCAGCCGCAGGGCCAGGTCCACGGGAACGGGAGCGTCCTCGGCGTCCCGCCCGAAGGCCATGAGGTCGGCCGTGAGGGACTCGGCCCGGGCGGCGGCATCCTGGAGACCCTCCAGGTCGCGGCGGGCCTCCTCCAGGCCTGCGGGCAGGCGGGTTTCCAGCAGCTCGGAGCGCAGCCGGACCACGCCGAGCAGGTTCTTGAGGTCGTGGGCCAGCCCCGCGCCGAGGATGGCCACGCCGTTCAGCCGCTCGGTCTTGAGCAGGAGCTCCTGGGCCGCCTCCAGAGACTGGGTCCGCTCCTGGACCCGGGTTTCCAGGGCGGTGGACAGGCGCTGGAGGTCCCGCAGCGCCAGCAGGCCCCGCAGGAGGCCGAGGAAGGTGAGCAGGATGCCCATGGCCAGCAGCTGGCGGTCCATGCGCTCCGGCGCCAGGAAGAGGACGCCGAGGGCGAAGGGCAGCGCCGTGGCGGCGGGCAGGAGGGGCAGGATGAGGGCGGCCAGCGAGGGATCCCGGGCCTCATCTCCCGGGCCCGGGCCCGCCTGGATGGGCTGGGGGGCCAACTGTGCGAACAGGACGCAGAGACCCGCCACCAGCACCAGCAGGTCCAGGGGATGGCCCAGGTAGTAGCGCCCCGCCAGGCTCAGGGGGACCTGGAGGGTCACCTGGAGCAGGGACAGGAGGAAGGCGGCGAAGATCCAGCCCAGGGGGCCGCGGAACCGGGAAGGCTGCCGGGCCCCCAGGTAGGCGCAGGTACCCAGGATAATGGCATTGAGGAGGAAGAAGGCCGCCATCACCAGACGGTCCAGCGGCCGGGAGGCACTGCCGCGGAACAGGGGTCCCAGGGCGAAGAACCAGGCGATGAAGAGGGCCGCGACGCCCAGAGCCAGGCCGTCCAGGCCCTTCCGCAGACGCTCGGAACCGCTGGCCGAGGCCAGGGGCCAGGCCAGCAGCGAGGCGATGACCAGCCCCAGGCTCAGGAATGCGAAGACCTCGCCGGTCGAAGGGAAGGGCGGGGGGGTGCCGTGCCGGAGCAGGAAGGCCAGGGCCAGGGCCTGAGCAGAGAATTGTGCCGCCATGGCCACGGCGAGGAGGCGCCAGCCCTTGCCTGCGGCGGATTCCCGCCGGGCCCGGTCCAGGGCCGTGAAGGCGGCCAGCAGGAAGACGGCGGTGTTCAGCAGGTTCAGGACGACATCCCGGATCTCCACCCGCATGGCGAGGCTGAGGACGCCCAGGCTCAGGAACGCGGCAGCCAGCCACAAAAAACGCACAGGCCAGCGTGGCGGACCGGAAGGCGGGAGGGTGGGAGCCGGGTGCGTCATGGCCGATGACCTCCCATCGGCGGAGGGGGGAGCGGACCTGAATTCGACATTCTGGTCTGGTGCCCTGCATGCGGCTCAGCCCTCGAGCTGGCCCCGCAGCAGCGCCAGCGCCGCCTTCGAGCCCTCCCACTTCATCAATGCCAGCGCCTCCTCCGGCCCGCACCACTTGAACTCGCTGTGCTCCAGGGGCTCCAGGCGGACCTGGGCATCCGCCGGGACCTCCATGGAGAAACAGGTCTCCGTGTTGAACCGGGGCTCCGCATCGGGGAAGGCCACGATGGCGGGGTCCACCCAGAAACTGTGGGAGAGGCCCAGGGGGCGCAGGGTGCCCGTGAGGCCCGTCTCCTCCATGAGCTCGCGGTGGGCGGTCTGCTCGGGTGTCTCGCCGGGCTCCATCATGCCGGTGACGCTCTGCCACCAGAGGCCGTGCTGGGGCACCCGCAGCATCATGAGGATCTCGGGACCCGCAGGGCTGCGGCGCCAGGTCATGGCCGACACACTGCGGCTGGGCTGGCGGACGGGCTGGAGATCCAGGGCCAGGCACTGGACCAGGTGCGCCTGGAGGCGGTCGGCAGCCTCCTCCCAGGTTGGGGAGCCCTCGCCCAGGAGCGAAGCCAGGCTGCACACGCCCTTGTCCGTGAACCCGCAGGGTGTGATCCAGCGGAAGTGGTCGAGGTTGGGGCGCACGTTGAAGGCGATGCCGTGGGTGGTGATCCAGCGGCTGAGGTGGAGGCCGATGGCGCCCAATTTTTCCAGGCCTCGCGGGGTTTCGACCCAGATGCCGGGCGCGCCCTTGAGGCGGTCGGCCACGATGCCGAACTCCGCCGCCGTGCGGATCATGGCCTCCTCCAGGCCGCGCACCAGCCGGCCCACATCCTCCCGCCCGCCCCGCAGGTTGCAGATGGGGTAGGCCACGATCTGGCCGGGGCCGTGGTAGGTCACTTCGCCGCCGCGGTCCGTGCGGTGGACGCTGACCCCCTGGGCCGCCAGGAAGTCGTCGCTCATGTGGATGTCGGCAGGGGTGGCGTTGCGGCCCAGGGTGAAGACGGGGTCGTGCTCCAGGATCACCAGCTGATCCGGGTTCCCGTCTGCGGCCACGTGGGCTGCCAGGGCCTTCTGGAGGCGGAGGCCCGCCGGGTAGAACACCCGCCCGAAGCGGCGGAGCTGGGCAGGGCGGGGAACGGAGAAACCGGCTTCAGACATGCTTCGAGTGTAGCCGGGCGCCGCCCGCAGCCTGCCTCTGGCATGATCAGGGGAGGATGAGCCTCGATCCTTCCACCATCGGCCGCTTCAAGGTCCTCGGAACCCTCGGCGCCGGGGCGATGGGCACGGTGTATCTGGCGGAGGATCCCCTCCTCAAGCGGACCCTGGCCATCAAGGTGGTGCGCGAGGGTACCGGCGATGCGGAAGTGCTGCTCCGCTTCAAGCGCGAGGCCGAGATCTCGGCGCGGCTGAACCATCCCAACGCCATCACGATC
>JAMPXL010000293.1 GCA_023701165.1 Geothrix sp.
CCAGGTACTTTCCATCGGGATCCTTCAGCCACACCAGGTCGGGGATGGTGTGGATGAGGGTGTGCAGCTGGGCCTCGCGGCTGGCCAGGCCCGCCACCAGGCGCTTCACCATGAAGAAGAGCATGGTCGCCGTCACCGCCACGAAGAACCAGCCCTTGAGGATGCTGAGACCGGTCATCCAGGCCGCGCTCGGCGCCAGGATCTGCACCAAGCGGTCCGAGGCCAGGATCCACACGGCAGAGATCAGCGCATAGAGTCCGGCGATCTTCGCCGCACCGATGGTGGCGGCCACCGGTGCGGGCGTTGGGGACGGTGTGGGTTCGGCCATGGGATGGGGTCCGGTAGCCCAAAGGCTAGCGCAGTCCGGCTCCGGGGTGGTGGAAACCGTTATCACCCTTCGCCTTAAAGCCCCAGCCGTTCCTTGAGGCGGGGGGTGGCGCTGCGGCTCACCTCCAGATCCAGGCCCTCCGCCACCCGCACCGAAGCCCGGCCCCCTTCCAGGGGACGCAGCCCCCGCACAGCCTCCGGACGCAGGAGCAGGTGCCGCTGGATGCGCATGAAGGCTTCCCCGGGGAACGCGGCCTCCACTTCGGCCAGGGTCGTCCAGGCCGTGCGGTGGCGGCTCGGGGCCCCCTGTGCCTGGGCCCAGGCCCAGACGATTTCCTCTTCCACCTCGAAGTGGGTGGTGCGCTTGAGGTCCAGGAAGGCATGCCCTTCACCGGCCTTCACGGGGAAGCGCTGGGACGGCGGCGGACCCGGTTCGGACCGGCGCGCCCCCCCTTCGCGCAGCCGGTCCAGGGTCCGGGCCAGGCGCTCGGCGGAGACCGGCTTCAGGATGTAGTCGGCCGCGGCGGCCTCGAAGGCGCGCACCGCATGCTCCGAGTGGGCGGTGACAAAGACCACGGGCGGAACCTGGCGGCCGTCCGCCAGCTCCGCGGCCACCTCCAGCCCCGTGGCCCCGGGCATCTGGATGTCCAGGAACAGGGCGTCCACCTCTTTCGGTTCCCGCAGCCAGGCCAGCACCGCGGCGCCGTCCGCCAGCTCGGCCTTCACCTCGCAGCCGGCTTCCCGCAGCAGGCGCGCCAGGCGCGCCCGGGCCAGGGGTTCGTCATCGGCCAGGGCCACGCGCAGAGGCTTCATCGGCGCATCTCCAGGCTCGGCAGATCCACAGTCGCCACGGTGGCGGCCCCCTCGCTCCGCAGACGGAACGCAGCCGCCGGACCGTACGCCAGCTGGAGCCGGGCCTCCAGATTCCGCAGCCCCACGCCCGCCCCCGGCACCAGGCCCAGCCCGCGGCCCGTGTTCTCCACCCGCAGGTGGAGTCCCCGGCCTTCGCGGCGCAGGATGATGGCCAGGCCGCCGCCCTCCGGATGCGGCGCGATGCCGTGCTTGAGGGCGTTCTCCACCAGGGGCTGCAGGAGGAAGGGCGGGACCAGGACGTCATCCAGGGCCGGGTCCCAGTCCCAGCGCACCCGCAGGCGGGCGCCCAGGCGCAGCCCCTCCACCGAAAGGAAGCGCTGCACGAGCGCCCGCTCATCGCCCAGGGGCGCCGCGGCGCGGTCCCCGTGCCGCAGCAGGGCCTGGTACAGCTCCGACAGGTCGAGGATGGCCTGTTCCGCCGCCACCGGATCCTGGCGCACCAGTTCCGCCAGCCCGTTCAGGGAATTGAACAGCACGTGGGGGCTCAGCTGCCCCCGGAGCAGCACCCACTGGGCCTCTTCCAGCCGCCGCTCGGCCGTGGCCTTCTCCTCTTCCGTGATCACGGCGAAGGAGATGATGCCCCCGATGATGGTCATCATGGGCGCCCCCACCACGAGGTTGACCATGAGGATGCCCCGGAAGGTGCCCTTGGCCCCCGGCGCCAGGCCCATGGCTTCAGCCTTCAGGCTGGCGTTCCGCACCATGAACCAGCTCAGCCCCACGAGCGCCACGATGACCAGCGCATTGAACAGCAGGGCCTGGACCAGCCCCCGCGCCAGGGGCGCCCGGAGGCGTTCGTCGCCGGTCCAGCGCCAGGGCAGGGGGCTGAGGAATCCATAGCAGAAGGACACCATCAGGGGCATCAGGAGGGCGTTGGCCAGGGCCCCCGGGTGGCGCATCTGGACCGAGGCGGGCACCAGCATGAACTGGAGGGCCGTGAACAGCACCGCGAAAGCCAGGACCGCGGCCCAGGGCGTCCGCTTCCGCAGACGCTCCCGGAAGTGCTGCTGGAGGGGGCCGAGGCGCATGGTGCAAGCATGCCCGAGCCCCGGGGCCCGGCCCAGCCCCTCCGGCCACCGGGGCCCCCCTGCCGCTGGAAGGGAACAGGAAGCCGTCCGCCGGCACCCAAGGGACATCCCCTGGAGCCCCCCATGCGTCCCCTTGTGTGCCTCGCCCTCGCCACCACCCTGGCCCTGCCCGCCGCTGAAAGGAAGGTGCCCATGTCCCTGCACGAGCTCACCCTCAACACCCTTCAGGGCAAGCCCCAGCCCCTGGCCGCCTTCAAGGGCAAGGTGGTGCTGGCCGTGAACGTGGCCAGCGCCTGCGGCTACACGCCCCAGTACGCAGGCCTGCAGAAGCTCCACACCGAGTACGGGGACCGCGGCCTGGTGGTCCTGGGCTTCCCCTGCAACCAGTTCGGCGGCCAGGAGCCCGGCACTGCGGCCCAGATCGAATCCTTCTGCCAGGTGAACTACGGCGTCACCTTCCCGCTCTTTGAAAAGCTGGACGTGAAGGGCGCGGACCAGGCCCCCCTGTACCGCTTCCTCACCGCCAAGCACGGCGAGCCCGCCTGGAACTTCCACAAGTACCTGGTCGGCAAGGACGGCCAGGTGATCCAGGCCTTCCCCAGCAAGGTGGCACCCGACAGCGCCGAGCTGAAGGCCGCCATCGAGGCGGCTTTGAAGTAGCTACTTCGTGGCCACCACCGCAGCGGGCGGCGCCTCCCGCATCTCCAGGTAGAGGGCCTTCACGCCGTTGATGAGGAACTGCATGGCCACCGCCGCCAGGATCAGGCCCATCAATTTGTTCACGATCTTGATGCCCAGGGCGCCAAAGCGCGCCATGAC
>JAMPXL010000294.1 GCA_023701165.1 Geothrix sp.
GTCCTTGAAACGGTTGCGGATGCCCACCTTCTGGGGGCGCTCCAGCACTTCGCGGATGCCGGGAATGGACAGACAGCCTTCCGTTCCCACCTGCACGCCCTCCTCCCGGATGATCTCGGGATTGATGAGGATGATCCGCTCGGCCGGATCCTCGCCGCAGGAACAGTCGATGACAGCCAGGTTCAGGTTCACCCCCACCTGGGGGGCGGCCAGGCCCACCCCTTCCTCGTCGAGGGCGGTCTCGAACATGTCCGACACGAGCTGCTCCAGCTCGGGGGTCCAGGCCCCCACGTCTTCGCTGTTCTTCTTCAGGCGGGGATCGCCCCAGGTCAGTACGGGCAGGACGGCCATGCAAACACTCCAGCATTCCAGTGTAATCCATCGCCCATCCCTTGTTAATCTGGGGGGTCCGTCCGGAGCCCCGCATGCTGCGTTCATTCCGCCAGGTTTTCAAATCCAATCGCACGCCCATGGCGGCGGTGATGATCGTGGTCCTCCTGGGCCTGGTGGCCTACCTGGCCCCTTCGGGCCGGGTGGACACGCCCGACACCGTCGTGGCGCGGATCTACGGCCGCGAGGTGCTGCTGCGCGACCTGGCCGAGCACATGCAGGAGCTCTACCAGCGCTACGGGAAGCAGGCCAGCCCGGAGGCCCTCAAGCCCTTCGTCCAGTCCCAGGCCCTCCGGGACCTCACGAACCAGAAGCTCATGGAGGAGCTGGCCGAGCGGCACCACGTGGTGGTCACGGACGAGGAGGTGGGCGCGCGCCTGCGGGCCTTCCTGCGCCAGTATCCGGTCCTCCTGGATGCCCAGGGCAACCTGAAGCCCACCGCCGAGCTGAAGCAGATCTTCCAGGAAAACGGGTTCAATCCGGCCATCCAGGAGCGGAACCTCCGCAGCGAGCTGCTGCGCAGCAAGCTGATCCAGCAGGCCGCCCTCCAGGTGCCCGTGGATGAGCCCTGGCTGGCCATCGAACACCGCCTGCGCCAGGAGAAGGTCGGCTTCCAGCAGGCCACCCTGGCCGTGGATGCCACGTCCATCGCCGACCCCGGCGACGCGGCCCTGGAAGCCGTCTACAAGGCCGGCGGCGACCGCTTCCTCCAGCCCCCCCGCCGCGTGATCCAGTTCGTGGCCGTGGACCGCGCCGCCCTGGGCAAGGAAGCCCAGACGGACGACGCCACCCTCAAGGCCGCCTTCGAGGCCCGGAAGAACGATTTCATCGAATTCAAGGCCCGCCACATCCTCTTCAAGGCCGAGGGCGATGCCCAGGCCCAGGAGGCCACGGCCAAGGCCCTGCTGCTGCGCGAGCGCCTGGCGAAGGGGCAGAGCTTCGCCAAGGCCGCCGAGGAGCTGAGCGAAGATCCCAGCGCCAAGGGCAACGGCGGCGACCTGGGCTGGTTCCGCTTCCCCCAGATGCAGAAACCGTTCTCCGAGGCCGCCGCGGCCCTCAAGCCCGGCGAGATCAGCCAGCCTGTGCGCACCGTCTACGGCATCCACCTCATCCTGCTGGAAGGCCGCCGGGAGAAGCGCTTCGAGGACGTCAAGGCGCAGCTCGCCGGCGAGATCACCGACAC
Organism: Geothrix sp.; assembly: GCA_023701165.1. Lineage (GTDB taxonomy): Bacteria > Acidobacteriota > Holophagae > Holophagales > Holophagaceae > Geothrix. Next base: position 1,574 of record JAMPXL010000294.1, read on the forward strand.
CCGCTTCAATGCCCGCGCCCAGGAACGGCTTGAGCAGATCCGCAAGCGCGCCAACGGCGGCGACCTCGCCGCGGCGGCCAAGAGCCTGGGCAGCCAGGCCCAGCTCAGCCAGCCCTTCAGCCAGGAGCCCAACGCCCAGTCCGAAGGCCTGCCCGAACTGTCCCAGATCGCCGGCGAAGCCTTCCGCCTGAAGACGGGCGAGGTCTCCAAGCCGCAGCGCATCGGCGACCGCCACCTGCTCTTCCGCGTCCAGGAGGAGCTGCCCGAGGCCGTGCCGCCCTTCAAGGAGATCCGCGCCAAGGTGCTGGCGGCCTACCGCATCGAGGAGTCCCGCAAGCAGGCCCTGGCCAAGGCCCAGCAGGCCCTCCAGTCCGGCGGCCTCCAGGCCGTGGGCCCGGTCAGCGACCAGGCTGCGGCGCCCCTCAGCGGCCTCCGCGACCTGGTCGCCCATCCCGGCATCCGCAAGGCCCTGCTGGAGACGGCCGTGGGCCAGACGACGCCCCTGCTCTGGACCCAGGACGGCAAGCTGTGGGTGGCCCGCATCGGCTCCCGCGAGCCCGCCCCGGCCCTCACCTTCGAAAGCCGCCGCAGCCTGATCCAGGAAGTCCAGGCCGCCGAGGCCCAGAAGCTCCTGTCCGCCGAGCTCCAGGCCCTCGACCAGCAGGGCCGCCTGCGTCCCGGCCTCAGCAGCTTCTGGGGCCACTTCGGCGGCATCTACGTGAATGCCGAGGCCGTCCAGGTGCCGGTGGAAGAGTAGCCCTCAGCCGCCAGCCTCTGCTCCCCGGAGGCTGGCGGCCAAGAGCCGTTCCAGGTGCGGATGGGGCGGGTCGGACAGCAGCGGCCCCACGGCGCCCTGGCACAGGAGCCTCCCTGCCTGCAGGACCAGCATCCGGTCGCACAGCCCCTGGATGGAGGGCAGGTCGTGGCTCGCCATGAGCAGGGCGGTGCCCCGGGCCTTCACCTCCAGCAGCAGGGACATCAGGTGCCCGGCCAGGGTGGGATCCAGGGCGGAAAAGGGTTCGTCCAGGACCAGCAGCGATGGCTCCAGCATGAGCGCCCGGCCCAGGCAGAGGCGCTGGGCCAGCCCGCCGGACCAGGCCGCCGGGCGCTGATCCAGGGCAGCCTCCGGGAACTTCACCCGCGCGGCCATGCGCGAAGCGGCCTCGCGGCGATCCCGGATGGACCCGCGATGCCAGACCTCCAACGGCTCCTGGAGGATCTCCCACCCCGTGCGGTGGGGTGGCAGGCTGGCCAGGGGATCCTGGAACACGGCCTGGATCCGCGGACGGCGCCCGCGCCGAGCCCGTTCCGGCAGAGGAGACCAGGGTTCCCCGTCCAGCATGATCCGGCCTTCCGTGGGCTCCAGCAGGCCCAGCACCAGGTCCAGCAGGGTGCTTTTTCCGGAGCCGCTGACCCCGACCACGCCCAGGGATTCGCCCTGCGCGATGGAAAAGGAGACCTCCCTGAGCACA
>JAMPXL010000295.1 GCA_023701165.1 Geothrix sp.
CCACGATGAGGGAGGGCAGCAGGGCGCGGCGCAGGCGCTCGTGGGTCCGGAAGGTGCCCGCCAGGAAGAAGCCCAGGCCCGCCAGGGCGATTCCCGCGTAGAGCGGCAGGGGAAGGAAGCCGAGGACGCTCAGCGTGGCCTTGAGGGCCCCCTGCGGAGCCGCGCCGGCCGGGGTGCGGAGCGCGCCGTCCGCGAAGATGAACCAGAGCCGGAGCAGCAGCTGGACCAGGGCCAGCGAGGCGAAGGTCCCGTAGATGGCCAGGAGGAAGCGCCGGTTCCGGCGGAGGGGGAAGGCGTGGGGGAAGCGCAGGAAGAAGTGGATCCACAGCGGCGCCAGCAGGGCCGCCGCCACGGTGGCCATGAGGCTCACGCCGATCCGCATGGCGGTGGGCGCGTTCCCCGATACCGTGGCCCCGGACAGGAGCAGCGCGGTGGCCGCCAGGTAGAAGAAGTGCCGCGAGGTCTTGCGCTCCGGCGCCGACAGCACCACCAGCAGGCTGATGGCCCAGGCGAGGATGCCGTTCAGCAGCAGGGCCAGCTGCACCAGGTCCAGGGGTTTCACCAGGCGGATGGGGATGAGGATCTGGCGGCCCTGGCGCTTGATGGTGTAGATCAGGATGGTGCCTTCGGCCTTGGCATTGATGAACCGCTGCGCCTTGAGCGTGCCTTCCAGGGTGGGCTCGAAGGCGCGTCCCTGGATCTTCACCAGCTCATCGCCCTCCAGCAGGCCCGCCTCCTCCGCGACGCCCTCGGGCAGGATCTCCCGGATGAGGATCTTCCGGTTCTCCACCACCCAGGAGCACTGGTCGTCCGAGGCGGCGTAGACCCACTGGTTCAACCCGAACGAGCCCAGGGCCAGCACCAGGCAGGCGAAGCTGATCCACAGCAGGCGCCACCGGATGCGTTTGAGGTAGGGGTTCATGGGACCTTTGTGGAAGAATGCCCCGATGGAGCGGATCTCGCGGAGTGGCAGGCCCTGCTGGGTGCTGGTGGGGGGGCGGCGGCGCCTGGGCCGGGCCCTGGCGGAAGATCTCGCCCGGGACCACGACCTGGTGTTGACCAGTTCAGAATCCTGGGCGGGTGAGACGTGGGTGGAGGAGCTGTCGACGGTGGCAGGGATCCGGACCCTGGTGTGGAATGCGGAGAGCCCGGAAGTGAGTTCCCGCATGATGGCAGATCTGGAGGCTTTAGAGCTGGACGGCTGGGGGATTTCCGGCGCGGTGATCCTGGCCGGGACCTTCCCCGGCATGCCCCTGGGCACCTGGACCGCGGAGGGCCTGGAGGCCGCCTGGCGGGTGAACCTGGGCTTCCCCTTCCTCTGCGCCCAGGCCCTGGCGCCGCGCCTCGCGGAGGGCGCCTGCCTCCAGCTCCTGCTGGATACGGCCATCCACCACCCCTGGCTGCAGCGCCTGCCCTACAGCGCCGCCAAGGCCGGCCTGGCGGCCCTGGTGCCCGGCCTGGCCCAGCTGCTGGCGCCCCGGGTGCGGGTGGTGGGCCACGCCCTGGGCACCCTGCTGCCCGCCGAAGGCAGCGACGCGGCCTTCCTGGCGGAGCGCACGCTGCTCAAGCGGCTGGGCGACCCCGCCGACCTGGCCCGCGCCGTCCGCTACGCCGCCGACAGCCCCTTCATGACCGGCGAGATCCTCACCCTGGACGGCGGGCGGCGGTGGGTGGATCGATGATCTCCGGGGCTATTCCAGTTCCAAGTGCCAAGAAAAACAGGAACACAGAGAGCACAGAGGGCCACAGAGAACACAGAGGGATTCCCGCGATGCATCCCGGCGGTTGCGCTGAGGTCGCGGATCCGAGATTTGCATTTCTCTGTGTCTTCTGTGCTGTTCTGCGTCCTCTGTGTTCCGCTTTTGCCTTGTCTGTGATCCTTAGCTGTTGAGACGTGCCCATCCATGCGATTCAAGGTCAACGAGGTATTCCACAGCATCCAGGGGGAGGGCGCCCGCATGGGGAGGCCCTGCCTGTTCATCCGCCTCACGGGCTGCCCCCTGCGCTGCACCTACTGCGACACCGAGTACGCCTTTTTTGAAGGCGGCATGCGGGAGCTGAAGGATCTGCTGGCCGAGGTGCAGCGGCGCCTGGGTCCCCCGCGGACAGGCCCCAGCGCGCCCTTCGTGGAGCTCACGGGCGGCGAGCCCCTGGCCCATCCCCAGGCGCCGGAGCTGCTGCAGACCCTGCTGGGCCTGGGCTACGAAGTGGCCCTGGAGACCGCGGGCAGCCACGACCTGGCCCCCGTGCCCCGGGAGGTCATCAAGATCGTGGACCGCAAGACCCCCGGCAGCGGCGAGGTCCACCGCTGGCTGGAATCCAACCTCGACCACCTGGTGCCCGGCCAGGACGAGCTGAAGTTCGTGCTCTGCGACCAGGCCGACTACGCCTGGGCCAGGGCCTGGTGCGCCGAGCGGCAGGTCTGGGACCGCCTGGAGGTGCTCTTCAGCCCCGTCTGGGGCCGCCTGGATCCCGCCTGGCTGGCGGAGCAGGTCGTGGCCGACGGCCTGCCCGTGCGCGTGCAGGTGCAGCTGCACAAGGTCATCTGGGGCGTGGAGAGGAAGGGCGTGTAGGGGGTGGTCAGGGGCTCGGAAGGGCCTGGACCATCCGGGGTGCTTCGTTCTGATCAGCTTTGATCAGGATGTTGAAATCCTGATGGCAGTCGAATCGGGCTTGAACGAGGGGGGGGCTACTCTCCGAGAAGCGCCAATTCCGGCCCTGCCTCCGCCAGCTTTTTCGATCGGCTGCATGAATCGATCCGGAATATCTGGTGCTCGCCATCTTCGCCAGTGGCGAAGACCAGATAGGTTTCTCCCACCTCGAAGGTGACGCCCTTGTAGGCCGCAACGGCCCTCCACATCTCGGCCGTGCGGGTATCCATGCCCTTCCACGACCGGGTGACTTCGAAGGTGATCACGTCATGAACGTGAGCCAGCGCGATCTTCACCACTTTGCCGGAGAAGACCGCCTTGTGGGGGCTAAGCAGTTCCGCCTTCGTCGCAGGAAGGGGAGGGTGAATGCACGTGGTATCTCGGCCGTGG
>JAMPXL010000296.1 GCA_023701165.1 Geothrix sp.
CACCAAAATCGCGACGGACCTAGCCGTCATCGAGAAAGACAAGGCGCTTTGCCATCTTTTCCATGACAAAAACGCGTATGCGTTTTTGTGGGTGGTGGACTTCCCCCTGCTGGAGTGGAGCGAGGAGGCCCAGCGCTTCATCGCCTGCCACCACCCCTTCACGAGCCCGCATCCCGAGGACATGGACCTGCTGGAGACGGATCCCGGCCGGTGCCGCGCCGTGGCCTACGACCTGGTGCTCAACGGCTTCGAGGTGGGCGGCGGCAGCATCCGCATCCATGATGCCGAGACCCAGAACCGCATGTTCCGGGCCATCGGCATCGGCGAAGCGGAGGCTCGCGCCAAGTTCGGCTTCCTGCTGGACGCCCTGGCCTACGGCGCCCCGCCCCACGGCGGCCTGGCCCTGGGCCTGGACCGGCTCGTGATGCTGCTGGCGGGCGTGGACAACATCCGCGAGGTCATCGCCTTCCCCAAGACCGCCCAGGCCCGCTGCCTCATGACGGACGCCCCCAGCCCCGTGGACGAGCGCCAGCTCCGCGAGCTGCACCTCCTGCAGGACGCCAAGCAGACCTACCGCGTGGGCGCCGTGTTCTTCGAATCCGCAGAGGGCGGGAGTCCGGAGCTGCGCGGCCAGGCCCTCCAGCAGATCGGCCAGATGACGCCCCGGCAGGCTCAGGGCCTCGTCACCCTCGATGCCCAGGGCCAGATCCTCGACGCCCAGACCCTCAGCGGCCCCACCTTCGAGTTCTGAGGCCAGCCCGACCGCTCAGTCCGGCAGCTCGACCTCCACGATGAGGAAGGGCTTCGGCCTGGGCCGGGGTCCCTTCCCCTGCAGCAGGGGGATCTGGCTGTTCGCGATGAAGCGGTAGGCCGTGCCGGCCAGGTCCCCCGTGGTGGGAATGCCCTCCAGCGCCGCCTGTCCGGCCGCCAGGATCCGGATGGCGAGCAGCTCCGTCTCGGCCTCGTCCAGCTCCAGGAGCGCCACGCGGCCCGGGTGGATGCCGTTCTGGACCGCCACCAGCCGCGACCCTGCGCCGGTCGGCCCTTCGAGGCGGGTCAGCCCGTCGATGCCCTGGAGGTGGAGGCCCGGAGGCACCCGCACCTCCCGGAAGGAATCCCCGGCCAGGTCCACCCGGTAGAGGCCGGGACCAGCCCCCGCCACCAGGAGGCCTGCGCCGTCCTTCGTCAGGACCAGCCCGTTGGGGTAGGAGAGGGAACCCGCGGGAAGCACGGTCTCGAAACGGTCCTCGCCGGGGGGGACCCGGTACACCGCCCCCGCCTCGGAGTCCGTGACGAACACGGTGCCGTCCGCCTGCAGCGCCAGGTCGTTGAGGAGGTGCCTCCCCGGGTCCGGCAGTACCACCCGGCGCGCCACCCGCCCGGTGTCCAGGTCCACGGCGAAGAGGGCGGACCGCTCGGCGGCCCCCTGGCCCAGCCCGGCCCGGCCGGGCCGCCCCTTGGAGGCCACCCAGAGCAGGCGGCGTGCCGGATCCACCTTCAGCCCCAGGGTCTCCCAGGGCCCCTCCGGCCCGGCCCTCAGGAACCACCGGGGCCGGCGGCCCGGTTCGAGCACCAGCACCCCGCCCTGCACGAGGCTGCTGAGGAAGGTGCGCCCGGTCGCGGCATCCACCGCCAGGCCTTCGGGGAAAAGCCCCGGCAGGGACAGGCGGGCCACCGTCCGCAGTCTGCCCACGGGCCCCTGGGCGCGCGGCGGCGGGGCCAGCTTCGCGAACTCGGGATCCGTGGCCGCATGGAAGCCCGGATCCAGGGCCTCCAGGCGGGCCGCAAGGCCCAGCGCCGCTTCGCGCCGCCCCAGCCGCGCCAGGGAAACCGCCTTCAGGTAGAGCAGGCCCGGGTCCCCGTCAACCTCCGGCCCCTCCATCAGGGCCAGGGCCGCCGCGGCATCCTGCCGGGCCAGCAGCGCCGCATGCACCGCACGGTAGCGCCCCAGGCCCGAAGCCACCGGCGCCGCCGGAGGCTGGGCCCACCCGGGACCCGTCAGGCCCAGGAGAAGAAGCAGACATCCAGAGAACCGGTGGACAGACATCGGCTGTTCCTCGAATGAAGGTATGACCCCGTTACGAGCTCCCGCGGCCCATGGTTTACCCAGGCCGGGACAGGCCTCGGGCCATGCCTCAGACTAGAGCCATGACGCTCACCCTCCGCCACAGGGCCCAGGCCATCCTCCGCGAGGCCGGCTGGGACCTCGCGCCGCCGCCGGTGATCTGGTCGCCGCGCATGGCGCGCTGCGCGGGGCTCTTCGTCATCGAGAAGGACTCGCTCGGCAAGTGGCACCCGGAGATTCGCCTCTCCATCCCCCTGCTGCGCCGCCGGGACTGGCCCTGGCCCCAGCCGGTGTGCGGGATGAACTGCCACGACCCCGAGCAGGTGCAGCGGCGAATCCTGGAGCACGAGCTGATCCACTACAAGCTCTGGATGGACCGGGAGCGGAACTGGGGCCACAGCGAGCGGTTCCGGCAGCTGGCCTGGGAGGTGTTCGGGCATCAGAGCATCACCCACGGCATCGGCTCGGAACCCGATTAGTCGAGCGCGCGAGTTCGGCGTGATTCGCTCGCTGTGGGTCATTCGCTCCCTGTGGGGCCCCGCTTCGCAGGCTCCCCCGGAGCCTGCGAAGCGACCCACATGGTCGCGACCCACGGCATCGGCTCGGAACCCGGATGATACCGGCGCACGGGTTCGGCCTGGTTCGCCCCGGGAGTACACTCCCACCATGACTGCCTGGGATCCCGCCCTCCTGGCTGCGCCTCCCTTGACGGAAGGCGAGGACCGGCTTGCGCCGGCCCACAAGCTGTTCGCCCTGCGCACCCTTCCCATGGGCGAGATCCGCGCCATCGGCTTCGACATGGACCACACCCTGGCCCGCTACCGGGCGCCGGAGATCGACGAGCTGGCCTTCAAGAAGGCCGCCCGGCTGCTGGCGCGGGACCGCGGCTACTCGCCCTGGCTGCTGGAGATCGAGTACGATCCCGCCTTCGCCGTGCGGGGCCTGGTGCTGGACGGCCTGCGGGGCAACC
>JAMPXL010000297.1 GCA_023701165.1 Geothrix sp.
GGCCTACGAGAAGAGCCGCTACCCCGGCTCCTTCGCCTTCTACGAGGTGGAGGCCGGCACCTGGTCGCCCACCTTCGTCGTGCTGCGGCCCATGAAGTCCCTGGCGGAGATGGATGCCCTCGAAGCCGCCGGCAAGGCCTTCCAGGACGCCCTCGGCGAGGAGGGCCGCAAGGCCATGCAGAAGACCTTCGCCGAGGCGGTCAACGGCGTGGAGAACCAGCTCTTCGCCTTCAACCCCAAGCTGAGCTATCCCGGCCCCGGCATGATCGCCAGCGATCCGGCCTTCTGGACGCCCAAGCCCGAGCAGAAGTAGCCGTCAGGACCAGGCGGGGACGCCGGCGTCCCCGCCCTGGCCCTTTCCACGGTCACGGGCGCGTCAGGGGCGGCGCCACGGGCTGGCCCAGGGGGCGGCTGGGCTTGGCGCGCAGCATCCAGCCGCGGCCGCCGAAGGCCGTGCCGGGCTCCCCCACCCAGTAGAGGAGGCCCCAGGGCGTGCGCACATGGTCGTTCACCGCCGCGGGGACGGGCAGGGGCTGGCCCGCGAAGCTCAGCGTGCCCCGGGTGCCCTCGCTGCGGGTGCCCTGGTTGAAGGTCTCGACGCGGTAGGTCCAGCGCCCGGACTTGAAGGTCTGGTCGGCGCTCCCATCCAGCTTGGGCGTGGTGGCGGGCAGGGCCTTGCGGCACCGCTCGCATTCCCGCAGGCGGTCCGAGCAGGTCATGCAGAGGGGGAACTGGCCGCTCTGGGTGGGGTTCGTGCAGAGCTGGCAGGTGCCGATGTCCTTGGTGTGGACCAGCTGGCGGCAGTCCGGGCATTGCTCCGCGAATGCTGGCGTCGTCAGGAGCAGGAGGGCCGGAAAGATCCGGGAAAGCCAGCGTCGGGTCCAGGGTCGGGTCATGGGGTGCCTCCGGGAGGGGTCGGAACGAAGGGATCGGGCGGCGGGGCCTGGGCCGGGGGCGCCTTCTCCGCCTCCGGCTTCGCGAAGCGCTGGGCCCGCAGGTGGAAGTCATCGGTGAAGGTGCGGCGCACGGGCGGGGGCGGGGCGGCGTCGGCCACCCGCTTCGCCCGGCGCACCCGCCAGAGGCCCCAGGCCGCGGGCAGCAGCAGCAGGGCCGGGTACTCCAGCAGCACCCGCAGGGGCGTCAGGCGGAACTGGGTGGGGCGCAGGCCGTCCGCGTACCAGGCGTCCAGGATCCACACCTCGTCGTCCACCCGCAGCTCCCCGGCCTCGGCCTTGGCCAGGCGCAGCACCCGCTCCGCCCCGCCGTCCTTCACCGTCACGAAGTCGGTGATCTGGCTGTCCCGGTCCTGGTCCACGCTGCGCACCTGCACGTGCGCCACGCCCGGGCGCTGCGTGTGGCAGAAGGGGTTCAGGGCCAGCAGGAAGGCCTGCACCAGCAGGATCCACAGCACTGCGCCCACCAGGGCCCAGAGGCCGATGAGGACGGACCAGCGGAAGGCGGGGCGGGACAGGGGGGGCATGGGGGCAGTATCCCAGGAATGCCCCGCGGAGGATTCAACGGCGGCGGACCGCCTACATGTCCACCAGCTTCGGGTGGATGAGGCGGGCGAAGTCCTCGTAGGCCATGCGGACCACCTCGGTGTGGGTGCCCGCATTGAAGGCGATCTGCTCATCCGCCGCCAGGTGGGGCTCCACGTAGACCGGCATGCCGTAGAGGTTGCCGAAGGGCGGCATGGCGCCGGGCTCGCAGCCGGGGAAGTCGGCGATGAAGTCACGCTCGTCCGCCAGCTCGGCGGTCAGGGCCCCCGTGGCCTGGCGCAGGCGCTCCAGGTCCACCTTGCGGTTGGCCGGCACCACCGCCAGGGCCCGGCGGCCGTCCAGGTCCACCACCACGGTCTTGGCCATCTCCTTGCCGGGAATGTGGGCGGCCCCCGCCACCGACGTGGCCGTGAAGGCCTGCGGGTGCGGGATGACCTGGTGGGCCACCCGGTTGTCGAACAGGAAATCCTTCAGCTTTCTCGTGGGCATGGCAGCCTCCTCGGGCCGAAAGCAGACCAAGGATGGGTCCGGGGGGGAGGGTTGGCCACGGATGAACAAGGATTCACACGGATTCTCAGGCGGGTGCCCGCGCCAGCCATCCCCTTCATCCTGGCTAAAGAAAGGGTTTGATAGCCAGGATGAAGGGGATGGAAGGGATGAAAAGACTGGGGCCGGCTGGGCGGTCGAAAGGCTTGTTGTTAGCCACGGATGTACACGGATTCACACGGATTTCTGAACTGGCGTGGAGCGGGACCGTTGCTCAAAGGCTTTTCGCCACCGGTTTCAGTGATTCCAGGGGTTCCCTGCGACGAGGCAGCCTGGGCGGAGCCGGGGGCGCCGCCGCCGTGCCTTCCGGGAGCGCGGCCACGGCGCCCCCGGCTCCCTTCCGGCCATGCCGGAAGCCGCCTCCGGCGGGCCCATGCGGGAAACCCTCGGCACGCCATCTCCGTTCATCTCCGTGCATCACCGGCTGAATTCTTTTTAATCCGTGTCCATCCGTGTGAATCCGTGGCCGATTCAGCTTTTGGCCGTGGATGCAGCGGCGAGCTGTTCTTCGGTGAGGCCGAAGAGGGGGGCGACGGGGCGGCCGCGGAGGCTGGCCATGAGGTAGAGCTGGCCGCGGTGGTGGGCCTCGTGTTCGGCCATGGCCTGCAGCCACTTCCGAGGCTCCGACTCCGCGACGTAGGAGCGGGAGTGCCCTCCGGGGGAGGGCACGTCAGGCGGAGGGCGCCATGGGTGTACCCGCTGGCGTCACGCAGGGGGCCAGCAGGTCCGCGTCCGTGAGGGTGCCGAAGATCGCCAGGGATTCGGCGTGGCAGCGGTCCAGGTAGGCCCGCACGCCCGCCAGGCCCGAGGCCAGCCCCCCGGACAGGTCCACCCCGTGGCCCGGGTAAGCGCTGGGGCAGCCCTGCACGTTCTCCGCCCACATGAACCGCTCCAGCCCCGCCAGATGCCGGAACAGGTCGCCGAAGCCAAGAGCGCCTCACAAAACCCGACGATGCCGCGATGAAGCCAGCCGGGATGCACCGCAAGGAA
>JAMPXL010000298.1 GCA_023701165.1 Geothrix sp.
CCATGAGCATGGCCTCCTGGGCGGAGGGCGGCAGGTGAGGCAGCAGGTCCGCAGCCGCCGCGACGGCGAGCGTCTGATGGGCGTGGTTGAAGGTGGGATCGTTGCGGGTGGCAGCCTCCGCCAGCGCCCTCAGGGCAGCTTCGCCGTGTCCGCCGCGCACGAGGCCCCCGGCGTGGCCCATGGCCAGGGCGGGCTCCATGTCCAGCACCGCCTCGGCGAGGGCGTGGGCGTCCTGCCCGGACACCGCCTGAGGCTGGACCCGGTCCTCGGGTTCGTCCGTGGGGAAGAGGTTCACCAGGGCCGCGGCCTGGCCCCAGATGCGGGGATCCGCGGGCCGCGTGCGGGCCAGGGTGGCCAGGTAGACATAGGTCCAGGCGGTCTTGCCTTCCAGGTCGCGCCGGGCGTCCAGCTGCTTCTCCGAGGCCGCCAGCACCAGGGCCGCCAAGGTATCCCCGGCGCCCTGGCCGGCCTTCAGCCGCGCCGTGAACGCATCCAGCAAGCCCACCAGCCCCAGATCGCACAGCTCGCGCACCTGGACCTCCCAGGCCACCGCCTCCAGGGCGGGCGGGGTCCAGGGCACGGAGACGTCGGCATCCGCCAGGCGCTTGGCCGCGCGCCGGGCCCAGAAGGTGTCCTCCGGCGTCGCCGCCACCCAGGCCGCCAGGCCGAACAGGCGCCGCCCGGTGGCCCTGGGCTGGTCCAGCTGGTCGTGCAGGTCCGCGAAGTGATCGCACACCACGGCCTTGTGGCCGACATTGGCCATGTCCGTGGCCGTCAGCAGCCCCAGGCGCCGGAAGTCCCCGGCGCCTGGGGATTCGAAACCCTGCGCTTCGGCAAAGGCCAGGCCGGGCCGGCGGGACTGGATGAAGGCCTCCAGGTTCCGCCAGTGCCCGCTGCCCTTGGCCGCCAGGGCCTGGGCGTGGGCCGGGGCGGGACGCCGTCCTTCATGGGCGGCCATGTGCAGCTGGATGGCCAGCATCCGGAGGAAGCTGCGCTCCGCCAGCAGCGGCTCCAGGCGCAGCACCGCCCGCAGGCCCAGAATCCCGTGGGGCAGATGGGGCTGGTAGGCCTCCCAGTCGATGCGCGGCACCAGGGCCTTCACCGCCTCGCGCACCCCGTCGCGCAGGCCGTCGGGCTCCGCGAGCTGGCCTGCGAAGGCCTCGAAGAACCGCTCCGTGGGGGCTTCCAGCTCCTGCTGCCAGCGGGCTCCCACGGTCATGCTCCCTCCATCGGCAAGTCCCAGGCGGCGGCCACCAGGCGGGCCCAGTGGTGGTTCCAGGCCCGCTTCCACACGAGGCCGCCCTCCTTCATGTCCGAGGCCTCCAGGCGCTGACGGAGTTCCGCCCGCAGCGCTTCCGCATGCGGTCCCAGCGCCGCTTCGGCCAGGGCCAGCAGGGCGGCGCGGGCCTCCCGCTCCCGGTCGTGGTGGGTCAGGTAGCCCGCGGATTCCGGCGAGGGCATGGCGGCGCGGAGCCGCTGCCAGGCTTCGAAGGCGGCCTTTGCGGCCGGGTCGTCCCGCAGGGGCGCCTTCACCTGGGCCCAGCCCCGGCCCGCATCCAGTTCCGGCCCGGCCCGCAGGATGGACTCCCGCAGTTTCACCGCCTTGGCCACGTCGCGATCCAGGTGTTTGAGGGCCACGAAAGTGCGGGGCTTGGCGCGGGTCTCGCGGCGGTCGAAGAAGGCGTTGAGGGCCGACACCACCAGGTCCATGGGCACGCCGCCCGCCTCCCAGGCGAGCACCTGCCGGTAGTCGTCGGTGCTGAGCAGCCCCGCCCGGCCCCAGGCGCGGAAGGCCCACTCGCGTTCCAGCCAGTCCTTCTCCTCGCGGGTGTAAGGCATCAGGGTTGTTCCAACACCAGCATGGTGCCGTCCTTCAACCGGAGGACACCGTTCTCCAGGCCCAGCACCTCCTCGGGGACGATCCTGGCCTTGGCGAACCCGCGGAGCCGGAAGGAACCTGAAGCCAGAGCCTTGCCCTTGCGGTCCCAGACCTCCAGCTGCCAGAGGGTGCCCTGGTGCCCCCCCACCTTCAGGAAGAGCCCATCCTTCGCTTCCGGGCACCACTGGGCTTCGGGGGGCACGGCGGCCGGCCGCGCGGGCACGCCGCGGCAGGCCGCCAGCAGGCCCAGGGACAAGGCTGTCATCACCACAATCGTCGAAGGTCGCGCCATGCCGACATTCTACCCGTTAGACTGAAGGACGAGGGGGCCATGGTCCTGATCCGCGAACAGATCCGCTACAAGAGCCGAAAAGAAATCGACAAGCTGCGCGAAGCCGGCCGGGTGGCCGCCAACGCCCTCCGCATCGCCGCCCGGGCCGCCAAGCCCGGCGTGAGCCTGCTGGAGCTGGACCGCCTCGCCGAAGCCTACATCCGGCAGCAGGGGGCCACTCCCAGCTTCAAGGGCTACCACGGCTTCCCGGGCACCCTCTGCACCTCCGTCAATGACAAGGTGGTGCACGGCATCCCCAGCAAGTACGTCCTGCAGGAGGGCGATGTCATCGCCATCGACTGCGGCGCCAAGCTGGACGGGTTCCACGGCGACACCTGCCTCACCGTGGGGGTGGGGCAGATCAGCGACGAAGCCCGCCGGCTCATCCAGACCGCCCAGCTGGCCATGTTCGTGGGCATCGAGCACTGCCGCCCCGGCCAGCGCATGGGGGACATGGCCACCGCCGTGCAGACCTTCGCGGAGGAGCGGGGCTACTCCGTGGTGCGCGAGTACATCGGCCACGGCCTGGGCCGGGACCTGCACGAGGATCCCCAGGTGCTGTTCGCCGACCAGCGTCCCGGCACCGGCTTCCGCATGGAGCCGGGCATGACCATCACCATCGAGCCCATCCTCAACATCGGCACCCACCACTGCCTGGTGGAACCCGACGGCTGGACCGTGCGCACCCGCGACGGCCAGCTGTCCGCCCAGTTCGAGCACGACATCGCCATCACCAAGGGGGACCCGGAAATCCTCTCGATCCCGGATCCTGAATTCGAGCTGGAAGACGGGCTGTAGCCCGGCTTCCATGGGTCGTGGGGGGG
>JAMPXL010000299.1 GCA_023701165.1 Geothrix sp.
AAGCAGATGATGCCGTAGGCCATGTCCGCCAGGGCCTTGTCCGTCTCCGCATCCGGCTTGGCAAGGTGCTTCCGGATGGCGTAGCCGATGGCGATGGCACCGGCCAGGAACATGCCGGAATAGCCGATGGTGATGGTCACCACGTGGGTGGCCAGCCAGAAGTTGGAGTCCAGCACGGCCCGCATCATCTCCATGGTGTCGCCTTCGGTGCCCAGGTTCTGGGCCACGATCAGGGAGGCGAAGCCCGCGGCGGCGGCCACGGCGGTGCCGAAGCCCTTGCGGTACATCCGCTCGATGATGAGGCCGAGGATCACGGCGCCCCAGCCCACGAAGACCGCGGAGGAATAGAGGTTGGTCACGGGCGGGCGGCCCTGGATGATCACGCGCGCGGCCAGCCCCAGGGTGTGGATCACGGCGCCCGAGAGGAGCAGGGCGTAGGCCGTGGGCCGCAGGGTCTCGGGTTTCCAGATCCAGGAGACGCACAGGACGAGGAAGGCCACGAAGTAGATGGACAGCCCCACGAAGAAGGGCTGGGCGCGGTTGAAGGCGAGCTCATTGCCGGCGTGGCTCAGGGCGGCCGGCTTCAGGGTGGCGACGATGCCCTTCAGGTCCGCCAGGGCCTGGTTGAAGGCGGCGCCGTCGTTGGTGACATAGGCCTGGTTGATGCGGGCGAGAGGCGTCAGGGCTGGATGGAGGCCCTGGCCCGCGGCCGCGGCGCCGAGCCCTTCGCCCACGTTCAGCCAGGCGTCGGGGGTGGCGCTGGACTGGGGGGGCAGGATGCGGAAGGCCCCGAGCTGCGCCAGGTCGTTGTGCCGGGCGGGAGCCTCGGCATCTCCGAGGGACTGGAGCTCCCAGCCCAGACCCGGGGAACCGGCCAGCTGGAGGGTGTTCCGCAGCTTGTAGTAGAGGTAGACCCGGTCGAAGAGGTTGACGATGGCGCTCTGGAAGCGGGTCCGCTGCTGGGGCGCGATGGGCTGGGCGGTCTGGGCCTGCTTCTGGATCTCCTCCAGGTGGGAGGACAGGTCCGCGAAGCTGAAGTAGTTCCGGCTCTTGGTCTGCTTGGCGCCGATGAGGCCCAGCACGTCGAGGTCGTCGATGACGAAGATGGGCTGCTGGTCGGCCACCTGGGGCCTGAACATCACGTCGAGGATCCACTCGTTGGGACCGATCATGCGGCCATCGTGGCGGAAGCCCTGACGGCTGTGGATGACCAGCAGGGAGTTGCGGGCCACGGAGTCCAGGGGCTTGACGCGCCCGCCCTCCAGGATGGGCAGGCTGCTGAAGCCTGCGGCGTCGAAGCCGCGGACCTTGCCGCCCGGCATGGCGAAGATCAGGGCCACGAGCAGGGCCAGGGCCCCGGCGGTCCAGGAGAGGTACTTGGACAGGAAGTTCATCTCAGCCCTCCTTCTGGTCCTGCCGGCGCTTCAGGGAGCGGCGGAGGACGATGGCGAAGTGCACAAGCAGGCCCAGGGAGACCAGCACACAGGAGATGTAGGGCAGCAGCCACCCGGGGTTCTCCACCACGGAGAGGATGGAAAGGGTGTCGTTCTTGCCGAAGCTGGCCTGGTAGAAGGTCTTGCCCTCGTAGCGCAGGGGCTGGTTCATGTAGATGAGCACTTCGCGGGATTCGTTGCGGGAGGGGTTCACCACCTGCACCAGGCTGGAGAAGTTCTTGGGAATCTGGGTGCCGGGGTACACGTCGTGGCGGAACTGCTTGAGGGTGAACGAGTAGGGCAGATACTGGCGGAGCAGCCGCATGGACAGCGCGTAGGTCCGCCCGTTGAAGCTGAAGGATTGGGGCGCGTTCATGGCCGCGGACACCAGCCAGATGCCCTGGCTCTGTCCGGCGGTGGTGATCTCGATGAAGGCAGAGGGCAGGTCCATTTCATTGTCCGCCGAGACCCGGGGGCGGTCCTGGACCAGGACGCCGGGGCCGGCGCCGGCGGTGGCGATGGACGGTTCCATCCCCGGGGGGAGGGCCGAAAGCTCGGAGTTGGCGTGGTGCTTCTTGACGTTCAGGGTGATGGGCGTGCCGGGGATGGCGATGGCGCCCCCCCGGGACAGCATCGTGTCCGGCACCGAGTAGACCTCATCCCAGGCGGGATCGGTGACATCGACGACGGCCAGCTCCATGGTCTTGTAGCTTTCCACGTAGTTGACGGTCTGGCCCACCTCGATGGACATGTTGGTGTCCACCTGCATCATGCCGGCCACGAACTCGCCGGCGAAGAGGATCACCATGCCCGCGTGGACCAGCCACATGCCCGCCTTGGCCCAGGTGCGCTGGATGTCCATGGTCTTGGCGATGAGGTTGAGGGTGAGGAGGAGGCCCACCAGGCCGCCGCCCGGGAAGGTCGGGACGGGGAAGGGCAGGAAGCTGAAATGCCGCCATACGAAGAAGCTGCGCATGTAGGCATTCACGGCGCCGGCGGTGCCCATCTCCACTTGGGCCAGGGTGCAGAACACCACGAGCAGCATGAGCAGGCTCAGCAGCACGATGGTCAGCTGGAAGGACTTGAGGAACGTCCAGGTGCGGGAGGCGAGTGTCTTAAGCAAGGCGGAGGCTCTCCAGGATGCGCATGAAGTCAGGCTTGGCCTTGGCGACGGATCCGGCGTCGCCCGTCAGCTTCAGGAACCAGGTGTTCCCGTCCGGGGTGGCGATGAGGCCGACCACCATGCGGCTCTTGGCCTGTCCCTCGCTGGTGAAGTCGTAGACATTCAGGGTGCCGGCCTTGGATTTGACCGCCACGCGGGCGGCGGCCAGGGCCTTCTCGTCGATGGGGCCCAGCTGGATCTGGCCGCGCCAGCGGTTCACGTTGGCCAGCTCGCCACCGGCGGGGCCCGGCAGGACCACCACCGTGGCTTCGATCTTGCCGGCCACCGGGGTGGTGAAGGTCGCGTAGCGCATGCCCTCGCCGGGAACCTCGCTCCAGCCCTTGGGGAGGGACCACTTCAATGCCCCCTGGGCGGAGGGCTTGGGCGGCGGAGCGACCTCGCCACCGGCTGGGGGCATGCCCTGGGCGGGCGCCGCGTG
>JAMPXL010000300.1 GCA_023701165.1 Geothrix sp.
GCGGTGGGCAGCCGCATGAACAGGACGCCCATGCCCACCACGATCAGTCCGTAGACGACACCGTAGCGCACCCACTTGGTGAGCACCTGGCCCAGCTGGGCCACGAAGATCGCGTTGATCTTGTGGTAGAAACGGTCGAACCAGAGGAAGAAGGGGCGCGTGACCTTCCAGCCCGTCTCGGCCGCCTCGTGGCCCTTCTGCACCGGCTTCAGGAAGCTGACGCAGAGCGAAGGCGTCAGCACCAGGGCCACCACCACCGACAGCATCATGGCGGTGATGAGGGTGAAGGAGAACTGGCGGAAGATGATGCCCGTGGACCCGCCGAAGAAGGCCATGGGGCCGAACACGGCGGACAGCACCAGGCCGATGCCCACCAGGGCGCCGGTGATCTGGCCCATGGATTTCCGGGTGGCCTCCAGGGGGGAGAGGCCCTCTTCGTGCATGATGCGCTCGACGTTCTCCACCACGACGATGGCGTCGTCCACCAGCAGGCCGATGGCCAGCACCATGGCGAACATGGTGAGCATGTTGATGGTCATCCCGGCGTACTGGAGGATGGCGAAGGTACCCAGCAGCACCACCGGCACCGCGATGGTGGGGATCAGCGTGGCCCGGAAGTTTCCGAGGAAGAGCAGCATGACCAGGAAGACGAGGACCACGGCCTCGATGAGGGTCTTGACCACTTCATCGATGGCCACGGAGACGAAGGGCGTCGTCTCGTAGGGGTAGTCGACCTTCACACCCGCGGGAAAGTAGGGCTGCAGCTCGTCGAGCTTGGCCTTGATGAGCTTCGAGGTGTCCAGGGCGTTGGCGCCGGAGGCCAGGCGGATGAGCATGCCGGCCGCAGGGCTGCCGTTCAGGCGGGTTTCGCTCTCATAGGACTCGGTGCCCAGTTCGGCCCGGGCCACGTCGCGCAGGCGGATGCTGGACCCGTCCGGGTTGATGCGCAGGGGGATGGCGCCGAACTCCTCGGGCGTCTGCAGGAGCTCCTGCACGTTCACGGTCACGTTCAGCTGCTGGCCCTTCACGGCGGGGAGGCCACCGGCCTGGCCCGCGGAGATCTGGGCGTTGTAGGCCTTCACCGCCTGCCGGATGTCATCCGGCGTGATGCGGTAGGCCACCATCTTGTCGGGGTTCAGCCAGAGGCGCATGGCGTACTGGGTGCCGAAGGACATGACCTCGCCGACGCCCTCCACCCGGCTGATGACCTTCTCCACGTTCGAGGCCAGATAGTCCCGCAGGTCCTCGGCATTCATGCTGCCGTCCGTGGAGCTGAGGGACAGGATCATGAACATGTTCTTCGTGGACTTGGTGACGCTGATGCCCATCTGCTGCACCACCTGGGGCATCAGGGGCTTGGCCAGCTCCAGCTTGTTCTGGACCTTGGCCCAGGCGGCATCGGGATCGGTGCCGGGCTGGAAGGTGAGGGTGACGGAGCCGTGGCCTGCGGAGTCGCTGCTGGCGGACATGTAGAGCAGACGGTCCAGGCCCGTCATCTTCTGTTCGATGATCTGGGTGACCGTGTTCTCGACGGTCTTGGCTGAGGCGCCGGGATAGAAGGCGTCCACGGAGATGGACGGCGGGGCCACGGGCGGGTACTGGGAGACGGGCAGCGTCTTGATGGCCAGGAGACCCGCCAGCATCATGACGATGGCGACCACCCAGGCGAAGATGGGCCGATCAATGAAGAAGTTGACCATGATGCGGCTCCTCTACTTCGCAGCCGCGGGGGCGGGCTTGGCCCCGAAGGGCACGACCTTCACGGCCACGCCGGGCCGGACCTTCTGCAGGCCCTCCAGGATCACCCGGTCCCCGGCCCTGAGCCCTTCGGTGACCAGCCACTTCGAGCCGATGGCGCGGTCCACCTTGAGGGTCCGCTGCTCGACCTTGTCCGAGCCGTCCACCACCAGCGCGATGGCGTTGCCCTTGGGGTCGCGGCTGACGCCCTGCTGGGGCACCAGGATGGCCTGCTCCGCCACACCCTCCTCGACGATGGCCCGCACGTACATCCCGGGTAGCAGCGTGTGGTTCGGGTTGGGGAAGACCATGCGGAGGATCTGCGAGCCCGTGCTGGAGTCCACGGTGACGTCGGAGAACTTCAGGATGCCGGTCTGAGGGTAGGGCGTCCCGTCCTCCAGGAGCAGCTTCACCTTGGCCTGCTCCGGCGTGCCGCCCTTGATGCGCTTGGCGGCGAGGTTCCGCTGGATCCCCAGGAGGGTGGCGCTGGACTGCGGGGAGTCCACGTAGACCTGGTCCAGCTGCTGGATGGTGGTGAAGGCCGGGCCCTGGTAGGCCGTGGCCAGGGCGCCGGGCGTCACGTTGGACTTGCCGATGCGGCCGGAGATGGGCGCCACGATGCGGGTGTAGCCGAGGTTGATCCGGGCGGATTCGGCCCCGGCCTTCAGGGCCTGGACCTCCGCTTCGGCCTGCTTGAGGGCGGCGGTGGCGTCGTCGTAGTCCTGCTGGCCCACAGCGTTGTCGGCGGCCAGGGCCTTGAATCGCTCGGCCCGCTTCCGGATGGCGGGAAGGTTGGCCTCGCCCCGGGCCAGGGCCGCGGCGGCCGAGTCATAGGCGGCCTGGTAGGGCCGCGGATCGATCTGGTAGAGGGCCTCGCCCTCCTTCACATCGCTGCCTTCGGTGAAGAGCCGCTTCTGGATGATGCCGTTCACCTGGGGATGCACCTCGGCCACGAGGAAGGCCGAGGTCCGCCCGGGCAGTTCGAAGGTGATGGCCACCCGTTCGGGCTGCAGCGCCACCACGGCCACTTCGGGCGTGGCCCGGGCCTGTTCCTTCTTGCCGCAGCCGACCAGCAGCCCGCCGGCCACCAGGATTCCGACGATGGGGATCATTCCGCCTCGGGTGGGGTTCTGCATGGGAAAACTCCTTGATGGACTGGGGAAACCCCGAAGTGGCGATGGTGAGGCTGTCAAGGTGGATGCGGGTTGAGGGTAGGAGCTTCGGGTGCGCGTTTCAGGACCGCGCGAGCCCGCGGCAGACGAAGTCCGTCAGGCGGTCCGCCATCTCATCA
>JAMPXL010000301.1 GCA_023701165.1 Geothrix sp.
CCAGGGCAGCACGCCCACCGCCAGGATGCCGATGAAGTAGAGCTTGTCCAGGAACCAGTTGTCGGAGCCCTGGCGTGCGTGTTCGTGCGTCAGGAACCGCGTGAAGTGCTCGTGGATGAAGAAGAACTGGGCGTGGCCGGGGTTGGCGCGGTTGACGAGCCAGAACCAGGGCGCCACCAGGACCAGGTAGAGCAGCCAGCCGGAAGGATCGAAGGCGGTGCGCAGCACGGCCCGGCGGAGGGCGGCGTCCCTCCAGGCGAAGGCCAGTGAGAACACCAGGATGCCGCCCATGAGGATCACCTGGGCCAGCCCCTTGGTGAGCATGGCGCCGGCCATGAAGGTGAACGCCGCCAGCGTCCAGCCCAGGGCGTCCCGGCCTTCATGGCGCCGCGCCACGGCTTCCACGATGGCGGCGAGGGCCGCGACGAGGAAGGCGCTGAACAGGGCGTCCAGCGTGAGGATCTGGCCCACCATGAAGGCCAGCAGGCCCGTGGCGGCCATGAAGGGCGCCCACAGGGGGTCCCGCGCGCCCAGGCGCTTCGCCAGCCGCCAGGCGGCCCAGATCATGAGCCCCGAGGCCAGGGCCACCGGCAGGCGCGCCGCGGCGCCGTTCAGCCCGAAGAGCTTCATGCCGAGGGCCGACAGCCAGTACTGGAGGGGCGGCTTCTCGAAATAGAGCACCCCGTTGAGTCGGGGCGTCAGCCAGTCCCCCGTGGCCAGCATCTCCCGCGGGATCTCCGCGTAGCGCGCCTCGTCCGGCTCCCAGAGCGGTCGCACCAGCAGGGGCAGCAGTCCGAGGAAGAGCCAGAGGACGAGTAGGGAGATGCGTTCGCGGCGCGTCATGGATTGAAGCTCATACCGGGTGGTGTTCTGGGACGGTCGGGCGGATTCAGTTCTCGGTCTCGACGACCTTCTCCAGCGCCTTGTGCTCCTCCACGAAGAAGTCCATGGCCTTCTTCAGGGAATCCTTCATGGAAACCTTGGGGGCGAAGCCGAAGGTGCTCTGCATGCGCTTGATGCTGGGGGTGCGGCGGGCCACGTCCTGGTAGCCCTTGCCGTAGAACTCGCCGCTGCTGGCTTCCACCATGCGGCCCTCGGGGATGCCGCGCTCGATGCGGAAGGGGTGGTCCTTCCAGAGGGCGATCATCATCTCGGCGATTTCGCGCACGCTGTAGTCGTTGGCGGGGTTGCCGATGTTGAAGATCTGGCCGTCGGCCTTGCCGCCCTCGTTCTTCAGCACGGCCATCAGGCCGTCCATGGCATCGCTCACGTCGCAGAAGCAGCGGTGGGCGTGGCCGCCGTCCACCAGGTTCAGGGGCTCGCCGTTGAAGAGGTTCCAGGTGAACTGCGTCACGAGGCGGCTGCTGCCCTCCTTGGCGGTGTTCAGGCTGTCGAGCTTGGGGCCCATCCAGTTGAAGGGGCGGAACAGGGTGAACTTCAGACCCTGCTGGAAGCCGTAGGCCCAGATCACGCGGTCCAGCAGCTGCTTGCTGGTGCTGTAGATCCAGCGGTTCATGGGGATGGGGCCCGTGACCAGCGGCGATTCGTGCTCGTCGAACTCCGTGTCGGGGCACATGCCGTAGACCTCGGACGTGCTGGGGACCACCACGCGTTTCTTGTACTTCACGCACTGGCGGACCACGCGGAGGTTCTCCTCGAAGTCGAGCTCGAAGACGCGCAGGGGGTCCGTGACGTAGACCTTGGGCGTGGCGATGGCCACCAGGGGCAGCACCACGTCGCACTTCTTGATGTGGTATTCGATCCACTCCTTGGAGATGGTCACGTCGCCCTCCACGAAGTGGAAGCGCGGGTTGGCCAGGTGGTCGGAGACCTTGTTCGTGCTCAGATCCAGGCCGTAGACCTCCCAGTCCGTGTCCTGCATGATGCGGTCCACCAGATGCGATCCGATGAAACCGTTGACGCCGAGAATGAGGACTTTCACGGGGACTCCTTGCGCAAACATTTCAGCTTAGGGCCTGACCGGGAGGATGAACATCCCGTATTCCCGACCCCGGGGCATTTTGAGGTGTAATGCCACTTCCCGTGGCGGGATGCCACACGCCCGTCTTCCGCGGGCCGATCCCTACCTTTAAACCACAAGAAAACAAGGAAGGTATGAATATTGCTCCGCTCTTTTAATCACCTCTCCAGGAGCCCTTATGAATCTCCGCATGCTGTTGCCCGGCCTGTTGCTGCTGGCCTCCGTGGCCTGCCTTGCCCCCAAGCAGAAGGCGGAATTCGAGACGAAGCTCCACCGTTGGGTCGGACGGCCCGCCGCGGAGTTCATCCGGGCGAATGGCAACCCCTCCACCACCACCGCGCGGCCCGAAGGGGGAAAGACCTACCTCTTCGCCACGCTGAACCTCAAGGATTCCCAGGTCGGCTACCGCGAGTACACGAACTACACCACGGGCGAACGGGCCACCGTGCCACCGGGGGGATCCGTGCCCCAGTCGATGCAGGACGGCGCCCACCAGGTCCGGAGCCGCGAGACGTCCGCGACCCTGCGCAGCAACCTCTACTGCCGGGTCACCCTTGAAACCGATGCCAAGGGCATCATCCTCTCCACCCGGTACGAAGGGAACGACTGCTGGTAGCTAGCGCAGCCAGCCCTTCCGCCGGAACCAGGCCCAGATGCCCAGGGCCGTCAGCACCATGCCCGCGATCACCAGGGGGTAGCCGAAACGATGCTCCAGTCCGGGCATCCGCTTGAAGTTCATGCCGTAGACGCCGGCGATGAACGTGAGGGGCAGGAAGAAGGCGCTGAACACCGTCAGCACCCGCATGACCTCGTTGGTGCGCTGGCTGGCCAGGTTGATCTCCAGGTTCATCAGGTGGGTGGCGCTCTCCAGCAGCTCGTCCGCCCAGGTGTGCAGGCGGTCGGCCTCCTCCACCACGTCCGCCAGGAGCCCCTGGTCGTCCCGGGCCTGCTCCTTGAGGGGCCCCAGGGCCGCCGTGGTGCGCGCCAGGGTGCGCTTGATGACGGCGCAGCGGCGCTTGAGTCCGTAGACC
>JAMPXL010000302.1 GCA_023701165.1 Geothrix sp.
CAGCGGCCTGCGGGCCCGGCTCTGGCTGAAGGATCCCGCCCAGCTGGATCCCCTGCGGGGGGCCCTTGAAGCCGAACTGGCCTCCCTGGGCCGCCCCGTGGACCTCCAGATCCTGCCCCTGCCCGACGGCGCGCCGGACCTGCGGGCCATGGCGGGGGGAAGCCCCCTGTCAGCCCTCGGATGAAGGGGGCCGCCGCAGCTGCTTCATGAGCCGCGGCAGGCGGTTCAGGGCGGCCTGGGCCTCGGTCCACTCCCTGTGGGGACGGGCCGGGAAGCCCGTGACGAAGCTGCCCTCCGGCAGGCTCTTGGCGACCACGCTGTTGCCGCCCACCACGCTGCGGCTGCCGATCTCGATGTGGCCGATGACGCCCACTTTCCCGGCCAGCGTTACGTAGTCGCCCAGCTTCGTGGAGCCGCTGACGCCCGACTGGGCCACCAGCAGGCAGTGGCTCCCCACCTGGACGTTGTGGGCCACCTGCACCTGGTTGTCGATCTTGGTGCCCGCGCCGATGCGGGTGGGGCCCAGCACGCCGCGGTCGATGCAGACGCAGGCGCCGATCTCCACGTCATCGCCCACCTCCACCCAGCCCACCTGGGGGATCTTCTCGTGGCGGCCCGCCACCAGCACATAGCCATAGCCGTCGCTGCCCACCACGGAATTGGCATGCACGGCCACCCGGTTCCCCAGGCACGTGCGGCGGTAGAGCACCGCGCCGGGGAACAGCTCACAGCCCTCGCCCAGCACGCAGTCCTCGCCGATGTGGACGCCCGGGTGCAGCACGCAGCCCTTTCCCAGCACCGTGCGGGCGCCCACGGTGGCGCCGGGGGCAAGGCGGCAGCCTTCGCCAAGGACCGCAGTGGGATGGATGGGCGAGGAGCCCCATTCGGGCCTGGGCTCCGGGTGCAGCCAGCCGATGGCCTGGGCGAAGGCCCAGTAGGGATGCTTCACCCGCAGCACGGGACGGTCCCCCAGGTCGGCGGCGGCATCCGCCAGGATCAGGCCCGCGGGGCTCTCCTTGGCCTTGGCGGCGTACTTGGGGTTAGCCAGGAAGGAGACAGAACCAGCGCCAGCCTCCTCCAGCGGCTTCACTTCGGAAATAAGGCGATCCGGAGGACAATGGTCGAGGCTGCCGCCCAGACGCTCCGCCAGATCCTGCGCCGTCAGGGCCGTGGGGGTGCGCGTCATGGGGATCTCCTCGTCATCCTTCAGTCTTCAGCCTTCCGCCTTCCGTTTCCAGTCCTCTGATCATCAGACCATCCGGACCCCCGACCATGCACCCAGTCCTCTTTGAAATCGGTTCGTTCCCCCTGGGCACCTACGGGCTGCTGCTGGCCATCGCCTTCTTCGCGGGCACGGCCCTGGCCCAGCGCCAGGCTAAGCTGGACGGCCTGAACCCGGCTGCCATCACCGACCTGGCCATCGCCATGCTCATCGCGGCCATCGTGGGTTCCAAGCTGCTCATGATCCTGGTGGATCTGTTCAGCGGCGCGCCCCTGCGCGAGGTCTTCTCCCTCGCCACCCTGCGGGCCGGCGGTGCCATCCACGGCGGCATCATCGCCGCCACGGCGGTGTTCTTCTGGAAGCTTCGCAAAGGCCAGGGCCTGCCCCTGCGGATCACGGGCGACGCCCTGGTGCCCGGCGTGGCCCTGGGCCAGGCCATCGGCCGCCTGGGCTGCTTTTCCGCCGGCTGCTGCTACGGCACCGAAAGCCATGCCTCCTGGGCGGCCACGTTCACGGATCCCATCGCCCACGCCTTCAGCGGCACCCCCCTGGGCATCCCCCTCCATCCCGTGCAGCTCTACAACACCCTCGCCAACCTCGCCGTGATGGCCGCCCTCCTGCTGGCCCGCGGCAGGCGCTCGTTCCAGGGCCAGATCTTCGCCCTCTACTTCCTGGTGGAGGGCCTGGGCCGCGTCATCACCGAGACCTGGCGGGGCGACGTGGACCGGGGCACGGGCTGGCTGGGCTGGGCCTGGCTCAGCACGGGCCGCCTCACGGGCCTGGCCTTCATGATGCTGGGCCTGGGGCTCTGGCTGTTCTGGAGCCGCCGCAGGGAAGCCGCGGCCCCTCTCAAGGAGACTCGATGATCAGCCTGCGCGCCGAAGATGGCGCCCCCCGACTGGACCGCTTCCTGGCCGACCGCTTTCCCGAGGTTCCCCGGGCCCGCTGGGATATCCACGTCCGCACGGGGGCCATCAAGGTCAACGGGCAACCCGTCACCAAGGGCGGCGTGAAGCTGCGCCCGGGCGACCTGGTGGAGACGGAGCTCCCGCTGGTGGCGCCTCCCGCCGCCCACCTGGAAGCCGAGGCCATCGACCTGTCCAGCCTCTTCGAGGACGCCCACCTGTGGATCGTGGACAAGCCCACGGGCATGGTGGTGCATCCCGGCCCCGGCCACGCCGGCGGCACCATCGTCAATGCCCTGCTGCACCGCCTGAAGGCGCCCGTGATCCTCGAGCCCAATGACGAGGAAGCGGAGGACGCCGAGGAGCTGGCCTCCGGCTGGCCGGGCCTGGTCCATCGCCTGGACCGCTACACCACCGGCTGCCTCTGCCTCGCGAAGACCGCCGAGGCCCAGCGCGCCATCCAGGACCAGTTCAAGGCCCGCACCGTCGAGAAGCGCTACCTGGCCCTGGTGCGCCATTCCCCCAAGCTGCCCCAGCTGGGCAGCCTCCTCATCGACGAGCCCATCGCCCGGCACAAGCGGGACCGCCTGCGCATGGTGGTGGCCGCAGGCGGCCGCTCCGCCCAGACCCGCATCCGCGTGCTGGCCCGCACCACGAGCGTGGCCCTGGTGGAATGCGAGCTGCTCACGGGGCGCACGCACCAGATCCGCGTGCACCTGGCGCACCTGCGCGCGCCGCTCATGGGCGATCCCCTCTACGGCGGCCCCGGCCGCTGGCAGGACGCGGCCGGCGGGACCCTCCTCCTGCCCCACCCGGCCCTGCACGCCTGGAAGCTCTCCGTGGATCACCCGCTGACCGGAGCCCGCATCGACG
>JAMPXL010000303.1 GCA_023701165.1 Geothrix sp.
ACGCGCTTCGATGCGGAGGGCCGGACCGTCCCCAGCTTCCCCAACGCCCGCTACCTCGTGCAGGCCAGGGACCTTGCGGATGCCAAGCACCCCCACCTGCGCGTGAAGGCCAGCTACCTGCCCCAGAACTGGGAGCCCCTGGAGGCCACAGGGCTCCTCGACACCGTGGACGGCACCGCCCAGATCCTGCCGGGCATCTCGGTGCGCCCGGCGCCGGGCCACATCGAGGGCCTGCAGAACGTCGTCGTCGAGGGCGGCGGCCAGCGCCTGGTCTACCTGGCCGACCTCATCCCCACCGCCCGGCACATCCAGCCCGCCTGGTGCATGGGCTACGACCTGGACGTGGTCACCTGCGTGAACGAGCGCCAGAAGCTGCTCGACGAAGTCACCGGCACCGGCACCATCTGCATCTTCGAGCACGATCCGGACATCCCCGCGGGCACCGTCAGCCGGGATGCGAAGGGCCGGTACGCCGTCACCCCCGTGAGCCTCTGAGGGCGTCCGCCGGGGACCCGGAGGTGGCCAAGACCAGCACCGGCCAGGCGAGGGTTCCGGACCACCCCGCCCGGGCCACAACTGAGGCCTCCGGCGCCGCAGCCCCTCCCGCCCCGCGCTAAACTGGCCTCATCAGCGTAGGAGCCCCATGTCATTCACCCCAGGCAGCAGGCGCGGCGCCATGGCCGACATCAACATGACGCCGCTCATCGACGTGATGCTGGTGCTTCTGATCATCTTCATGATCGCGGCGCCCATGATGACCACGGGCGTGGACGTGAAGCTGCCGGAGAGCCGCACGGGACGCAACCTGGAGAGCGAGGCGCTCACGGTCAGCATCACCTTCGACGGCCGGCTGCAGTTCGACAAGGCCTTCATGGCCCTGCCCGTGCTGGCCAATCAGCTGAAGGCCAAGGCCCAGAGCGGTGGCAAGCGCCCCGTGCTGGTGCGGGCGGACCACAACGTGCCCTACGGCCGCGTCATCCAGGTGGTGGACGCCATCCGCGAGGCGGGCTTCACCCAGGTGGGCTTCGTCACCGCCGCCGCGCCCCTGGTTCCTCCCGCCGCCGAGGCCAAATGAGCCAGGACCTCCAGGCCTACCTGCGCACCCGGGCCCACCTCGGTGAGCTGGGCTGGCCGCTGGGCCTGGCCCTGAGCCTGGGGCTCCACCTGGCCCTGGGCGCGGTGTTCTTCTGGCCCCGGGGCGGCAGCGGGATGCCGCCCGAGGAGGCCAAGGTCACCTGGGTGAACCTGCCCGCGGCCATGGGCGGCACCTCCGGCGGCTCCGATGCCATGGAGATCGGCAAGTCCGGCGAGCGCCTGCGGCGGGTGGAAGAGGTGGCGCCCGAGCGCGACACCTCTCCCTCCGCCACGGCCCCCGATCCCTTCGCCCTGAAGACCACCAAGGCCGCCGCCAAGGGGGACAACAAAGACACCGCCAGCCAGGGCACGGGCACCACCGCCGCCAAGGGCAAGACCGCGGCAGCCAATCCCGTGGCAGGCGCCGTGGGCTCGGGCAACGGCGCGGCCTTCGGCGCGGGCACGGGCATCCCGGGCCTGAATCCCAGCTCCGGCGTGCAGGGGGGCGTGGGCCTCGTGGGCGGCGTGGATGGCGACTTTCCCTTCGTGTGGTATCTGCAGCAGGTCCAGGCCCGCATCACCTCCAACTGGAACCGTGTCTCCAGCACCCAGGGCCGCGTGCAGATCTACTTCCGCATCGCCCGCGACGGCAGCCTGGACCGCGTGCGCATCGAGATCCCCAGCAGCAACGCCGCCATGGACGAGAGCGCCCGCATGGCCGTCCTCCGCGCGGCCCCCCTCCAGCGCCTGCCCGAAGGCTACGAGGGCCAGTACCTCGGCGTGCGGTTCTGGTTCACCTACCTGGGGAATTGACGCCATGCTTCCGCTTCTGCCCCTGGTGGCCTTCTTCGCCCAGGCGCCGGTTCCTGCCGCGCCCATCGTGACCGCCGAACCCCGGGAGGTGCGCCCCGGCGAATCCGTGCTGCTGAGCTGGACGTGCCAGACCTCCCAGATCCGGCTGGAGCCCGGCGGCATGGTCCTGCCGGGCCGTGCCCAGGTGACGCTGCGGCCCGCCTACACCACCACCTACCGCCTCTTCGACGCGGGGCCCGGCGCTGCCGTGGGTGGCGCCGAGCTGGGCCACGCGGAAGTGCGCGTCACCCCTGGCCTGCCCCTGGGCGAGGCCGCCCGCATCTGCGCCTTCGACGCCAGCGCCAAGGCCGTGCTGCCGGGCGAGCCCGTGGTGCTCCGGTGGGAATGCGCGGGCAGCGCCAAGGTGCGCCTGGAACCCGGCGGCCTGGAGCTGGACGGCAAGAGCGAAGTCACCGTCACCCCCCTGGAGAACACGCGCTACACCCTCACCGCCAACAATGCCGCCGGCGGCCAGAGCCGCACGCTGGAAGTGGCCGTGCTGGGCCACCGGGCCCTCGCCGCCAAGGCCGCCCAGCCCCCCGCCGCCAGCGTCTGCAGCTTCGACGCCAGCCGCACGGTGGTGAAGGCCGGCGAGCAGGTGGACCTCAGCTGGATCTGCCAGGGGGACGCCAAGGTGCGCCTGGAACCGGGCGGCCTGGAACTGGACGGCCAGTCCAGCATCGCCGTGGTGCCCGACAAGACCACGGTCTACACCCTGAGCGTCAGCAACGTCCTGGGCGGCTCCTCCCGCAGCATCGAAGTCCGCGTGGAGGCGCCGCGCCGGATGCTGACCGAGAAGGACCTCGCCGATCCGGCGGAGGCCGTCAAACCCCTGGAGCACATGGACCTTCCCGAGGCCCTGCATCGCGGCGCCACCCTGCGGGCCGCCGCCCCCGAAAGCGCCTGGACCCTGCGCCTGGTGGTATCTGGCCGTGCGGAGGGCCTCAGGCAGGTGGCCCGGGCCGCGGGCCCCAAGGCACCCGAGGTGCTGGTGCTGCCCTACGTGCGCCCGGACGGCTTCCGCTGGTGGCAGGCCTGCTACGGCGCCTTCCCCACCCGCGCC
>JAMPXL010000002.1 GCA_023701165.1 Geothrix sp.
AACGCCCTCATGCTCTACCACGGCGTGAGGCACGGCCTGGACATGGCCATCTTCAACGCCTCGAAGGTGCTGCCCGTCGCGAAGATCGACCCCGAGGACCGCCGCATGGTCGAGGACCTGATCTTCGACCGGCGGCGCGATGGCTACGATCCCCTCAAGGCCGTCCTGGCACGCTTCAGCGACCGCAAGGCCGCCGTGGCGGACGACCACCGGGCCGACCTGCCCGTGTTGGAGCGCCTGCATCGCGGCATCCTCGACGGCGAGAAGCAGGCCATCCTGGCGGATGTGGACGAGGCCCTGAAGGACCACGATCCCCTGAAGCTCATCAACGAGGTGCTGCTGGGCGCCATGAAGGTGGTGGGCGAGCGATTCGGCGCCGGCGAGATGCAGCTGCCCTTCGTGCTGGAAAGCGCCGAGGCCATGAAGGCCGCCATCCGGCGCATCGAACCCCACCTGCCCCGGGAATCGAACTACCAGAAGGGCCGCATCCTGCTGGCCACCGTGAAGGGCGATGTCCACGACATCGGCAAGAACCTGGTGGACATCATCCTCAGCAACAACGGCTTCGAGGTGAAGAACCTGGGCATCAAGCAGCCCATCGAGGCCATCCTCAAGGAGCTGGAGGCCTGGCCCGCGGACGCCATCGGCCTTTCGGGGCTGCTGGTGAAGTCCACGGTGATCATGAAGGAGAACCTGAACTTCATGGAGGAGCAGGTGCTGAAGGTGCCCGTCATCCTCGGCGGCGCCGCCCTCACCCGCGACTACGTGGAGGGCGACTGCCGGCGGTCGTATTCAGGTGCGGTGCTCTACGCCGAGGACGCCTTCGAGGGGCTGCGGCACATGCAGGCGTTGGTATCGGGTGATGCAGGCGTGCCGGCACCTGCTCCAGCCGCTTCCGCGGCTGGAGATATAAAAATACTGAAACGGGGAAGTGCTTCAGTCCCGTTGACAGAGCCTGGCCAAAGCAGCTGGGTGCGCCATGAGGCGCCCCCGCCGGATCCCCCGTTCTGGGGAATCCGCGCCTTAGCGGATTCCCCAGCCGACCTGTTCGGGCACCTGGACGAGTTCGCCTTGATCCGCAACCGCTGGGGCTTCAGCCAGGGCAGCCAGGACGATGCCGCCTTCGCCGCCGTGCTGCGGGACAAGGCCGAGCCCCAGCTGGCGCGGTGGCGGGCGCGCCTCGCGGCCGATCCGGTCTTCCAGCCCAAGGCCCGCTATGGCTACTTCCCCGTGCGCGCCGAGGGCGACGGCCTGCGCGTGTTCGATCCGCTCGACCCATCCAGGACGCTCGCGGTACTCGGCTTCCCCCGCCAGGAGGCGGGAAGGAGGCTCTGCATCGCGGACTTCTTCCGGGCCGATGGGACCGACGTGCTGGCCCTCCAGCTCGTCACCCTGGGCCAGGCGGCGGCGGACCATGCGGCGAAGCTCTACCGGGAGGACGGCTACGCGGACTACTTCGCCTTCCACGGCCTGGCCACGGAACTCACCGAAGCCTATGCGGAACGCATCCATGCCCGCATCCGCCGGGAACTGGGCATCCACGCCAAGGACCTGCCGGGCCGCGCCCTCTTCGCCCAGGGCTACCAGGGCTCGCGCTACTCCTACGGCTACCCCGCCTGCCCCGGCCTGGAAGGCAACGGCCCCATCCTCGACCTCCTGCGCGGCGCCGAGATCGGCGTCCACCTCAGCGACAGCCACCAGATGGACCCCGAATACAGCACCAGCGCCCTGGTAGCCTGGCATCCCCAGGCGCGGTACTTCTCCGTGTGAAGGCAACGAAACCGGGTTGCCAAGCGGGCCTGCCCGCGCTACCTTTTCTCACCGGCCCTGTGGGGCCGTTCTGTTACGAGATCCTTGCCAGTTCCATAGCGAGTTATCCAGAAAGGTGGAGGGACGGGCCCTGTGAAACCTTGGCAACCTGCGAAAGCAAGGTGCCAATTCCTGCCGTGATTGAGCCATCAATCGCGGAGAGATGTCGAGCTGTGTCGAACTGACGCAATCATCGAAGGGGGCCCGAGACATCGGGCCCCCTTTTTCTATTCCTGGACTTGCTTGGACTGCCAGGGCCTCGGCCTTTCCAATCCAGAGATCACGACGAGGGATCCACCACGGAGGCACTGAAGACACTGAGAACTGCACACAGAGAAGGCACCTCATGATTCTCCGTGGCTCCCTCCGTGGCCTCCGTGTCTCCGTGGTGGATCTCTCCAGCGACCTCCCCAAGACCAGGAGCCGCCATGGGCGCCACCTCCCCCCGCTTCGAAACCCTCGCCCTCCACGGGGGCCACTCGCCGGACTCGGATACGAAGAGCCGCGCCGTGCCCATCTACCAGACCACGAGCTACGTGTTCGATTCCGCCGAGCACGGCGCCCGGCTCTTCAACCTGGAGGTGCCCGGGAACATCTACACGCGGATCATGAACCCCACCACCGCCGTGCTGGAGCAGCGCGTGGCGCAGCTGGAGGGCGGCATCGCGGGCCTGGCCGTGGCTTCGGGCCAGGCAGCCATCACGCTCACCCTCCAGACCCTGCTGCGGGGCGGCGACCACGTCGTGGCCGGAAACAACCTCTACGGCGGCACCTACAACCTGCTGCACCACACCCTGCCCCGCACGGGCATCACCACCACCTTCGTGGACTCGGGAAACCCGGAGGCCTTCCGCGCCGCCATCACCCCCGAAACCCGCGCCATCTACCTGGAGGCCCTGGGCAACCCCAAGCTGGACGTACCGGAGTTCGCCCTCATCGCCGCCATCGCCCACGCGGCGGGCATCCCCCTCATCGTGGACAACACCCTGCCCAGCCCCTACCTGCTGAACCCCATCGCCCACGGCGCGGACATCGTGGTGCACAGCGCGACGAAGTTCCTGGGCGGCCATGGCACCTCCGTGGCGGGAGTCATCGTGGACGGCGGCACCTTCGACTGGAAGGGCGGCAAGTTCCCCGAGTTCACCGAGCCCTTCGCCGCCTACCACGGCGCGGTGCTGGCGGATCTGGCGGGCCCCGCGGCCTTCATCACCAAGGCCCGCATCGAGGGCCTGCGCGACACCGGCGCGGCGCTGAGCCCCTTCAACGCCTTCCTCATCCTCCAGGGCATCGAGACGCTGCCCCTGCGCCTGGAACGCCACGGCGAGAACGCCCTGGCCCTGGCCCAGTGGCTGGAGCAGCACCCAAACGTGGCCTGGGTGAACTACCCCGGCCTGGCGGCCAGCGAGAGCCACGCCACGGCCGCCCGCCACTTCCGGAAAGGCGCGGGCTTCGGCGGCATCCTCACCTTCGGCGTAAAGGGCGGGCTGGAGGCGGGCAAGGCCGTCATCGACGGCGTGCGGCTCTTCTCCAGGCTGGCCAACGTGGGCGACGCCAAGAGCCTCATCATCCACCCCGCCAGCACCACCCACGCGCAATTGTCCGGAGAAGAACGCGTGGCCACGGGCGTCACGGACGACCTCATCCGCCTCTCCGTGGGCCTCGAGCACATCGAGGATCTGATCGAAGACCTGGAGCAGGCCCTGAAAGGTGTCCAGCCATGACCACCGCCACCCTGCTGCCGCCCATTCCCCTGGAAAGTGGACAATCACTGTCCATGGAGATTGCCTGGCGCCGCATCGGCCACGGACCGAAGAAGGTGCTGCTCATCCACGCCCTCACCGGAGGCGTCCATCCCGATGGCCCCAGGGGCTGGTGGGGCCCGCTGTTCGCGGCGGATGCCCCCCTGGCGGCGGACCGCGTCTCGGTCTGGGCGCCCAACCTGCCGGGCTCCTGCTACGGTTCCACGGGGCCGCGGAAGGGCGAGGCCTTCCCGGACCTCACCCCCCGGGACATGGCCGAGGCCCTGGCGGCCTGGATCGAGGCAGAGGATCTGCGCTTCGAGGCCATCGCCGGGGGCAGCCTGGGCGGCATGGTGGCCCTGGAGCTGGCCCTGCGCCTGCCGGACCGCATCGGCGCCCTGGGCGTCATCGGCGCCGGCGGCCGCAGCGATGCCTGGCTGCTGGGCCACAACCACGTGCAGCGGCGCATCCTCGAGGAGCCCTCGCTGGCCGATGACCGCGCCATCGCCCTGGCCCGCCACGCCGCCATGCTCACCTTCCGCACGGCGAAGAGCCTCAACGCGCGCTTCGGGGAAGGCGGCCTCCGGCCCTGGCTGGATCATCACGGCCTGGCCCTGGCCGGGCGCTTCACCCGGGAGAGCTACCTGGCCCTGCTGAAGGCCTGGGACGCCCACGACCTGGGCCGGAACCGCGGCGGGCTCACCGCCGCCCTGGGCGGCCTGCGCTGCCCCCTGCACCTCCTGGGCATCGATTCGGACCAGCTCTTCCTGCCGGGCCTCGTCCTCGAACTGGCGGAGGCGGCCGTGGCCGCAGGCGCCGACATCCGCCTGGACTGGCTCCACACGCCCCACGGCCACGACGCCTTCCTCATGGAATGGGGCCAGGTGGCCGTGTGGCTCGACCAGCTGCTCGCCGGGGAGGCGCCATGAGCCGCCCCACGAGCCTCCGCGTACTCAAGTTCGGCGGCAGTTCCGTGGGCAGCGCCGAGGCCCTGCGCCGGGCCGCCGCCATCGTCCGCGAGGCATTGCCGGCGGGCGGCCTCGTGGTGGTCTCGGCCCTCCGCGGCACGACGGACCACATCCTCGAGGCCTGCGCCGCCGCGGGCGCGGGCGACCTGGCCTCCGCCCAGACGCACCTGGCCGCGCTCCGGGAGAGGCATCGCGAAGCCGCCACCGGACTCGGCCTCCTGGACACCGTCGAGGCCCCCTGGAAGCCCCTCCTGGACCGCCTCGACCAGCTGCTCACCGGCATGGCCATGCTGGGCGAAGCCACGCCCCGGGGCCGGGATGCGGCCCTGGCCGTGGGCGAGACCCTGTCGGCCCACCTGGCGGCCGCCTGCTTCCAGGGAACTTTCCAGGATGTCCGCGAGGTCCTGCGGACGGACGGCCGCTTCGGCAAGGCCCGGCCGCAGCTGGAAGCCCTGCGCGCCGCGGCGGCGCCCTGGCGCGAGGCCCTGGCGGGCGGCGCCCTCTGGATCACCCAGGGGTTCCTGGGCGCCACGGCCGAGGGCCACACCACCACCCTGGGCCGGGGCGGCTCCGACACCAGCGCCACGCTGCTGGGGGAAGCCCTCGAGGCGGAGGAGGTGCAGATCTGGACCGATGTGGACGGCGTGCTCAGCGCCGACCCCAGCCTGGTGCCCGAAGCCCGGCCCATTCCCCGGATGAGCCTGGGCGAGGCCGAGGCCCTCAGCGCCTTCGGCGCCAAGGTGCTGCACGCGGATTCCCTGGCCCCGGTTGGCCGTGCGGGCTTCCGGCTCGTGGTGGCCAACACCCTGCGGCCCGGCGCCTCCCGCACGGAGATCCTGCCCGCGCCGCCCCTCCGCGCCGCGGGCGAAGTCACCTCCGTGGCCTACAAGGAGGGGATCTCCCTGCTCCGCTTCCCGGCCGCCGCGGGCCTGGAGGCGCCCCTGGACGCCGCCCGGCGCCTGGAGGAGGCCGGGGCCCTGCGCTTCGGCCTCATCGCCAGCCCCGCGGGCACCCTGCTGGCCATCCGGCCGGATACGCCGGCCGCCGCGAAGGCGCTGGACGCCCTCGCGGCCTCGGACCTCCCCTGCGAATCCGGCTGGGCCGTGGTGGCCCTGGTGGGCGAAGGGCTGCGGACCGATCCCCTGGCCGCCCTCCGGCACCTCGCCGCCCTCGGGCAGGAGCCCATCGGGGGCCTGCTCACGGGCAGCAGCACCGTCTCCATCGCCTTCCTCGTCCCTGAATCCCGGCTGGGGGACCTGATCCCCCGCCTGCACGACCGCTGCGTGACCTGCAGCCAGGAGCAGCCATGAGCCTCGACCTCTCCCGTCTCCGCATCCTCGTCACCGGCGGCAGCCGGGGCATCGGCGCCGCCACCGTGCGCCTCCTGTCGGACCTCGGCGCCCGGGTGGCCTTCACCTACCTGAACCAGGAGGAGGCCGCCCTGGACCTCCAGGCCGAGCTTCGGGCCCAGGGCCGCGCCGTGCTGGCCATCCGGGCCGACCAGCGCCTCCGGGCCGACGCCCAGACCGCCGTGGCCACGGTGGAGGCGGCCTGGGGCGGCCTGGACGCCTTCGTGGGCAACGCGGGCATCTGGGCCGCCACGCCTGCGGAATTGCAGGACGAGGACATCCTCCAGGACATCCTGGAGACCAATGTCACCGGCCTCTTCCGCTGGAATGCCGAGGTGGTCCCCGCCCTCCGGCGCGCCGGGGGCGGCAGCCTCGTGCTGCTTTCGAGCACCGCGGGCCAGCGGGGCGAGGCGGGACACGGCGCCTACGCCGCCAGCAAGGGGGCCGTCATCTCCCTGGTGAAATCCCTCGCGCCGGAGCTGGGCCCCCACGGCATCCGCGTGAACGCCGTGGCCCCCGGCTGGGTGGACACGGACATGAGCGCCTCGGCGCTCCGCGGCGATCCGGACCAGCGGAGGCGCATCGCCGCCGCCTTCCCCCTGGGGCGCATCCCCGAGGCCGGGGATCTGGCGGGCCCCGTGGCCTTCCTGCTCAGCCCCTGGGCCGCGGCCATCACCGGCGAGGTGCTGAACGTGAACGGGGGAACCGTGCTCTGCGGCTAGGGATCCCTATTTGGCAGTGGTGGGCCGGGCACACCAGGGACAGAAGGACCAGGCTGGCTGGAGGGGCTCCTTGCACTTCCCGCAGGCCACCGGCTGGACGAACGAAGCCAGGGGCGTCTTCCAGGTCAGCGCCAGACCCGGGAACTCGCCGACCTTCGCCACCTTGAGCGTGACAGCCCCCCGCCGGGAGGGGGAGGCGAAGGGCTTGCCATCCGTGCCCCGGCCGGGGAAGACCAGCAGCCGGAACTCCTCCCGGCCCTTGGCGGCGAAGCCCTGGCGGACGGCATTCAGCGTGGCCTCCACCTTGGGCGGCAGGTCCGTCAGCGGCTTCACCGAGCGGCCCGCCTCGTCCACCAGGGTGGCGGCGGCCCGGAGCTGGACCGAACTGAGATGCACCGGACCATCCTCGCCATTGCTCTTCGCCTGCAGCATGAAGACCGCGTAATCCAGCAGGAAGCCCAGTTCCTTCTCCATCTCCTTGGGATCGAGCCCGGGGGCCTGGGCCATCCCGGCGGCCACGAAAAATTCCTGGGGCAGCCACATGGCCATGGCCTCCTTGTCCTTGCCCAGGTCCGTGCGCATGACCTCGAGGATCATGTCGTTCACATTGCCGGGTGCCCGGCCCTGGGCGGCGGCCGGAGCCGCGGCGGATATCAGGAGGGCTGCCAACAGGAACAAAGTGCGCACGGGACCTCCAATGAAATGGATGTCCCTTGTGTATCACGCCGGGAGGCTTCCGCTGCCGCGCTTCCGGAAGATCAGCGCCCCTGGCGCAGCAGCCAGGCCGTCAGCCGCAGGTGGAAGTCCTCGGGGTTTTCCAGGTCAGCGACCCGCAGGCGCGCAGGGTGCGCGGGGTCACCCACCACCAGGGGGGAGGCGTCCACCAGGTTGGGCAGGCGATGGCCATCCGGCAGGGACCACAGCCCGCCCCTCCCCTCGGCCCCCACCGGCACCGAGGCCTGACGCCGGTCGTCCTGTGTCTCGCAGACCATCCCGCTTTCTCCTGTGGAATCTAAAAGATAGGCCTCCCGGCCATCGGTGCCACATGGCACCCTCGGGAAGGAGGCCCCCATGACCCGATCCATCCTCATCACCGGCGGCTCCCGTGGCCTGGGCCGGGCCTGCGCCCTGCATCTCGCCCAGACCGAGAAGGCCCATCTGATCCTCCTGGGGCGGGACGAGGCCGCCCTGGCCGCCACGGCGGAAACCGTCCGGCGGGCGGGCGGCACGGCGGAAACCCATGGGGTGGATGTCACGGACCGGGCCCGCCTGGCGGCCATCGCCCGGACCCTCGGCCCCGTGGACGGTCTGGTGGCGGCCGCCGCAATCTCGGGCATGACGGCGGTGGACGGGGACTCGGATGCCTTCTTCGACGAGGTCCTGGCCACGGATCTCACCGGGTCCTGGAACACGGTGCGGGCCTTCCTGCCCCGCATGGGATCCGGCGGGCGCATCGTGCTGGTCTCCAGCGTGCTGGGGCGCTTCGGCGTGCCGGGCTACGGGGCCTACTGCGCCGCCAAGCACGGCGTCCACGGACTGGCCAAGGCCCTGGCCCTGGAACTCATCGGCCGGGGCATCGTGGTGAACGCCGTGGCGCCGGGCTGGGTGGATACGGACATGGCCCAGACGGGCATCCGCCAGATCGCGGCGGCCACGGGCCAGACCGAGGCCCAGGCCCGCGCCCAGGCCGAGGCCGCCGTACCCGTGAAGCGGTTCTTCCAGCCCGAAGAGATCGCCCACGGCATCGCCTGGCTGCTGAACCCCGCCAACACCATGCAGGTGGGACAGTGCCTCAACCTCGACGGAGGCGTGGTCCAGGCCTGAATCGTTCAGGCGCTTCCGCTCCGTTGACCCGCCCCCGTTTGGGACGTAGGGTGGGACCGCATCCCACGCCCCAAGCAGGAGGTCCCATGCTGCACCTCATCTGGACCGGCATCATCGGCCTTATCGCCGGCGCGGTGGCGAAGGCCATCCTGCCCGGCAAGGATCCCGGAGGCTGGATCATCACCATGGCCCTCGGCATCGCGGGCTCCTTCCTGGGCACCTGGATCGGCCGCACCCTGGGCTTCTACAAGGAGGGGGCCAGCGCCGGCTTCATCATGTCCGTGGTGGGCGCGCTGATCCTGCTGGGGGCCTACCACCTCTACAAGCGGGTCACGGCCTGATGGGCCCGGCCCAAACCCTGGCGGCCATCCTCGGCCTGTCCACCGTCTCCGGCGTCAACCTCTACCTCACGGTGCTGCTGGTGGGCGCGGGGCAGCGGTTCGGCTGGATCCACGGCCTGCCCCCGGACCTGGCCATCCTGGGCCACCCCGTGGTGCTGGCTGTGGCCGGATTCCTATTTTTGGTGGAGTTCCTGGCGGACAAGGTGCCCTTCATCACCCCCATCTGGGATGGCATCCACACCTTCATCCGCCCCCTGGGCGGCGCCCTCCTGGC
Source organism: Geothrix sp. (assembly GCA_023701165.1). Lineage (GTDB taxonomy): Bacteria > Acidobacteriota > Holophagae > Holophagales > Holophagaceae > Geothrix. The sequence continues at coordinate 9,027 of JAMPXL010000002.1, forward strand.
CCTGGGGGCCGCAGGGGACCTGCACCCCGTGGCCAAGGTGCTGGCCCTGCTGGCGGGTGGCACCATCGCCCTGGGCACCCACGGCAGCAAGATGGGCGTGCGGCTCCTGGCCCACACCTCTCCTGAACCGGCGGGGCACAGCGTCCTCAGCGTGGCCGAGGATGTGGGGGTGATCGGCCTCCTGGCTCTGGTCTACACCCATCCGGCCGTGGCCCTGCCGGTGCTGGGGGCGATCCTGCTGGCCACGGCCCTCCTGCTGCCCATGCTGGCCCGGACCCTGGTCTTCGTGCTTGCGGGCCTCCGCGGGGCCCTCCGCTCCCTGGTGGGACGGGGCGGCCGCGACGAGATCCCGGCCTGGGTGGAGCTGAAGCTGCTGGAGCGCGCCCCGTCGGATCCCGGGGAGGTCCTGCCCTGCTTCGCCCGCCGGGTGAAGGGTCTGCCGCGATTCCACCGGGCCTTCCTGGCCCGGGCGGGCGGCAGCTGGCACCTGGTCCACCGGCGCTGGTTCCGGACCCGGATCCTCGCCCTCGACGCGGGCCCCGGCCCGGTCCGCACCTTCCCCGGGTTCCTGTGGGATTCCGCCGTGTTCCTCCGGGACGGCAAGCCCCAGATCCTCCTCGTGGGCCGGGACTGGCGCCACGCCCTGCCGAAGCCGGAGGCCTGAGCCTCCGGCTCGACCGGAATCCTACTTCGTCCGCACCGGATAGGGCGGGCGGACCATCTTCTGGGGCGGGGTCTTCTTCAGTTCCGCCTTCATGAGGTCGATGGCCTTCTCCAGCTGGGGATCGCGGCCCGCGAGGATGTCCTTGGGCAGCTGCTCCACCTCGATGTCCGGGGCCACGCCCTCGTTCTCCACCACCCAGCCCTTCTCGGTCCAGATGGCCAGGTTGGGGGCCGTGATGTTCCCGCCGTCCATGAGCTCGGGGAAGCCCAGGATGCCCACGAGGCCGCCCCAGGTGGGCCGGCCCACGAGGGGACCCAGGCCGAACTTGCGGAACATCCAGGGCAGCAGGTCGCCGCCGGAACCGGCGGTCTCGTCCACCAGCATGACCTTGGGCCCCTGGATGGAGGCCTGGGGCGTCTTGAGGTCCTGGCCATAGCGCATGGCCCACATGGCGATGAAGGGCCGGCGCAGCAGGTCGATGTAGTAATCCGCCACCTGGCCGCCGCCGTTGTAGCGCTCGTCGATGATCACGGCGTCCTTCTGGGCCTGGGGGTAGAAGTAGCGCTTGAAGTAGGTGTGGCCCAGGCTGGTGGTGTTGGGCACGTAGACGTAGGCCACGCGGCCCTCCGTGGCGTCGTGCACCTTCTTCAGGTTGCCCTCCACCCAGTCGCGGTTGCGCAGGCCCGCCTCGCTCGCCACGGGCACCACGGAGACCGTGCGGGCCTCCTTGCCGGCGGGGTCGCTGCCCACGGTCAGTTCCACCAGCTTCCCGGCGGTGTTCTCGAAACGGGCGAAGAGGTTCTCCGGCGCCTTCAGGTCCCGGCCGTTCACCGCCAGCAGGTACTCGCCGGGCCTCACGTTCACGCCGGGCTCCGTGAGGGGCGACCGCAGCTCGGGGCTCCAGTTCAGGCCCCCGAAGACCTTCGCGAAGCGGTAGCGGCCGTTGGCCACCTCCAGGTCCGCCCCCAGCAGGCCGCCGGGGATGGCCTTGCCCGTATCCGGGAGGTCGCCGCCGCCGCCGCGGTGGTGCCCCACGGCCAGCTCCGAGCACATCCACTGGATGACCCGGTTGAGGTCCGAGCGCGTGCCCAGGTCCGGCAGGAGGGCCGCGTACTTCGCCTTCATGGCCTTCCAGTCGGCGCCATGCATGTTGGGGGCGTAGAAGTAGTCCCGGTTGATGCGCCAGACCTCGTCGAGGATCTGGGCCCACTCCTGGCGGGGCTCCACCTTCACCTGCAAGCCCTCCAGCGCCACCTTGCCCTTGCCGGGTTCCGGCTTGCCGGCGGTGGGGATGATCGTCACGGCCTCGCGCAGGCGGGTGAGGGCCTTCTTGCCGTCCGCCGAGAGGGCGTAGCCGTCGACCTTCTCCGCCAGCACGGTCTCCTCGCGCTTCTTCAGGTCGAAGCGGCAGAGGGCCATGGCCTCGCCCCGGTTGAAGCGGTTGGACCCACCCGCCTGGCGGCGGTAGAAGAGGGTTCCCGCTTCGCCGGCCTCCAGGTCCGCGAAGAAGGCGGCCTTGGCGGCCTCGATGGGGACGATGCGCTCGGCCAGTCCCTCGAAGTCGATGCGGACCTTCACCTCGGCCTTGCCGTCCTTCTTCTCGTCGGCCTTGGCGGCGCCGGTCTCCTCGTCGCTCTCCCTGGCCAGGGGCGAGGGGGTGTCCTTGGCCAGCACCATCAGGTAGAGGTCCCCGCGCATGAGGGCATCGGCATTGGACTGGGCGAACCAGTCGCGCACGGGCCCGGCCTCGGTGCTGGCGGTGAAGTAGAGGTACTTGCCGCTGCGGTCGAAGACCGGTTCGCAGGCATCGGCCAATCCGTCGGTCAGGGGCGTGGACTTGTCCTCCTCCAAGGCGTAGACGTGGATGCGCAGCATCCCGGATTCCGTGTTGCGGGTGTAGGCCAGGAACCGGGCATCCGGCGACCAGTTGTGGTTCAGGGTGGGCCCGGGGGTGTAGAGCACCTCGCTGGACACGGCCTTCACGGCGCCGGTGGCGAGGTCCAGGATGCGCAGCGCCAGGGCGTTGTCCGTATAGGCGATCTTCTTCCCGTCCGGCGACCATTTGAGGTTGTCGTAGAAGCCCGCGCCCTTCAGGGCGAAGGTGCGGATCTCCCCCTTGCCGTCCTGGGCCTGGACCTTCAGCACGTACTCGCCGCCCGCATCGGACAGGTAGGCGATGGCCTTGCCGTCCGGCGACCAGACTGGATTCCGCTCATGGGCGCCAGGGGTGTTCGTGAGGTTGCGGGCATCGCCCTTCTCCGCAGGCACGCTCAGGATCTCGCCCCGGAACTCGACGGCCACCCGGCTGCCCGAAGGCGACAGGCCCAGGTTCCGCGCCCAGCGGGCGCCGGAGGCCCAGCGGCTGCGGGATTCGGGCAGATCCGCCGCCACGGCCACCTTCAGGCGCACGCTCTGGCCGGTGGCGGGATCGAAGCGGTGCAGCCAGCCCGCCTGCTCGTAGACGATGCGGCCTCCGCCGTGGCTGGCGGCCTGGATGGGGAAGTCCTTGTGCTGCGTCAGCTGGACCACCGCCTTCGTGGCCACGTCATAGCTGAAGAGGTTGAACTCCCCGGCCCGGTCGGAGACGAAGTAGACCTTCCCGCCGATCCACATGGGGTCGATGTCATTGCAGCGCTCCGCGGGCTGGGGGATCTGCACCACCTCGTGGTCCTTCACCCGGTAGATCCACAGCCGCGAGGCCGTGCCGCCGCGGTAGTTCTTCCACTGGCGGAAGGCATCGGACAGCGGGTTGTAGACGAGGTGGCTGCCATCCGGCGAGTAGGTGGCCCGGGCGGCGTTGGGGATGGGCAGCTTCACGGGCATGCCCCCCGCCAGGGGCACGGTGAAGAGCTGGGTGTAGCGCGTGGTGTGGACCGAGCGCCCCGAGGTGAACAGCACGGCCCGGCCGTCCGGCGTCCAGTCCTGCACCACATCGGCGCCGGGATGCCAGGTGAGGCGCCGGGGCTCGCCGCCCGCGGAGGGAATCACCCAGACGTCCCCGTTCCCCTCCAGCCCCGCCGAGTAGGCGATCCAGGCCCCATCCGGGCTGAAGCGGGGCGTGCCGAAACACCCCCCGCGGGTGGTCAGGCGCTTCGCCGCACCGCCATCCGGCGCGCAGGTCCACAGATCGCCCGCGTAGAGGAAGGCCACCTGCCGGGCGCTCATGGCCGGGCTGGCCACCAGCCGGGTGTCCTGGAGGTCCACGGCGGGAAGCGGCTGGGCGAGGGCCGCGGCCATCACCAGGGCCAGAGGGGTCAGAGGGGTGGATCGAAGGGTCATGGGAGTCCTTCCATAAGAAGACGAGGTATGCCGGAGAAACCCCTCCACCATGCGCCCGGGGGCTGGCCGGGGTCAAGATTCCCAGGAGGCCGGTAGGCTAGGATTCCCCGTCTGGAGTTCCCATGCCCCTCCTCGAAGCCTCCCGCAGCACCCTCGTCGTCATCGATTTCCAGGGCAAGCTCGTCCAGATGGTGCACCGGCCGGCCCTGGCCCTGGAGGCCACCCGCCGCCTCCTGCGGCTGGCGGACCTCTTCGCCGTGCCCGTGGTGCTCACCGAGCAGTACCCCAAGGGCATCGGTCCCACGGAGGCGAGCATCCGAGAAGCCTACGACGCCCTGACCACCCCCAAGTTCTTCCTCGAGAAGACCGCCTTCGGCTGCTGCGGCGATGCGGGCTTCGAGGGCCTCCTCCAGCAGGCCCGGCCGGGCCTGGCCCCCGCCCGGCGGCAGGTCGTCATCGCCGGCATGGAGACCCATGTCTGCGTCATGCAGACCGTGCTGGAACTGCTGGCGTCGGGCCATGACGTCCACCTCTGCTGGGACGCCGTCAGCGGCCGGGGCGATGAATACCGGAAACACGCGCTGGACCGCATGGCCGCCGCCGGCGCCACGATCACCAACCACGAGTCCGTGGCCTTCGAGTGGGCCCGCGACAAGAACCATCCCCAGTTCAAGGCCCTGTCGGCGCTCATGAAGGAAGGCCAGCCCGGATGACGCTGCCCCGCATCCAAGGCCACCCCGTCCCCGCCCTGTTCCCGGCATCCGGGGGCGTCTCCGTGATGCTCTTCGGGGAGGCGCCGGGCCCCCGGGGGGCCGATCAGTCGGGGATCCCCTTCTGGGGGGACGGCGCGGGCATCACCGTGTACCGCGCCCTGGCCGCCACGGGCCGGGCCGAGGTGCCCGAGGCGGCCTGGGAGGACTGGGACGGCGCCCGCTTCAAGGCCCTGGGCCTGGCGCCGCGGCTCATCGGCACGGCCCTCAGCAACGCCTATCCGGCCTGCCCCACCAAGGACGGCGACCATTTCCACGCCCCCTCCAACCGCGACCTGCTGGCTCCCGCCAACCTGGCCCGGCTGGCGGCGGAACTGGCCCGGGCCGCGGCGGGACAGCCGGCGCCCCCGCGCGTCATCGCCTTCGGCAAGCGGGCGGAGTGGGTGCTGGGCCGCCTGCCGGAGGCCCCGCCCTTCGAGCTCCACGCCCTGCCCCACCCCAGCGCCCAGGGGCTGCTGCAGGGGGCGCCGAACCGGGGCAAGGGCTTGAAGCTCGCGGACCTCAGGGCCGCCTGGCAGCAGCAGCTCCAGGCCCTCCTCGGGGCCTGACGCTGCTGCCAGCGTCTGTTTTCAAAATAGGCTAGGCCCCTGCCATGGCCATCAGAGCCTCGCTGACCCGCTTCAGGTCCGTGACCATCCCCGCGATGGCGTTGGTCGCCTGGGTCTGCTCGTGGGTATGGGAGGCCAGCTCTTTGGAGTAGTCCACCACCTGGGCCATGGACG
>JAMPXL010000304.1 GCA_023701165.1 Geothrix sp.
ACCAGGCCATGTTCGAGGCGGCGCGCGACCTCGCCAAGGACCAGCTCTGGCCCATCAATGCCGAGTCCGACCGCATCGGGGCCCAGTACGAAGGGGGCCGGGTGACGGTCCCCGAATGCCAGCGGGCCTTCTACCGCACCTTCGCCGAGAACGGCTTCGTGGCCATGTCCAACAGCCCCCAATGGGGTGGGATGGGCCTGCCGAACCTCCTGGGCATGGCCTGCAACGAGGTCTTCCAGGCCGCCTGCATGTCCTTCGCCCTCACCCCCATGCTCACCCGCGGGGCGGCCCACATCATCGAAAGCCACGGGGCCGACTGGATGAAGCAGCTCTACCTCGAGAAGATGTACACGGGCGAATGGGCCGGGACCATGTGCCTCACGGAACCCCAGGCGGGCTCGGACCTCGCGGCGGTGAAGACGAAGGCGAAGCGCGATGGCGACAGCTTCCTCGTCGAGGGCACGAAGATCTTCATCTCCTCGGGCGACCACGACTTCACGAAGCAGATCGTCCATCCCGTCCTGGCCCGCATCGACGGCGCCCCGGCCGGCATCAAGGGCATCTCCCTCCTCCTCGTGCCCAAGTACCTGCCCGGCGAGGACGGCAGCCTCGGCGCCTTCAACGACGTCAGCTGCGGCGGCATCGAGCACAAGATGGGCATCAAGGCGAGTCCCACCTGCACCCTCAATTTCGGCGAGAACGGCGCCTGCCGCGGCTGGCTCATCGGGCAGGAGAACCTGGGCATCGTCTACATGTTCCAGATGATGAACGAAGCCCGGGTCGAGGTCGGCCTCCAGGGCCTCGCCGTGGCCGGGGAAGCCTACATGCAGGCCCTCGCCTACTCGCAGGAGCGGGTCCAGGGCCTCAGCCTGAAGGGCGCCCCCCGGGAGCCTGGCGCCAAGGCCCAGACCATCATCTGCCACCCGGATGTGCGCCGCATGCTCATGGGCATGAAGGCCCAGGTGGAGGGCATGCGGGCCCTGGCCTACACCACCGCCCGGGCCGTGGACCTGGCCCACCACCACCCGGATCCCGCCGTCCGCCAGCGGCAGGACCGCCTGGGCCAGCTGCTGACCCCGGTCTGCAAGGCCTACAACACGGACATGGGATTCCGCGTCACCGAGGACGCCATCCAGGTCCATGGCGGCTACGGCTACTGCCAGGACTACCCCGTGGAGCAGCTCTGCCGCGACATCAAGATCGCCGCCATCTACGAGGGCACCAACGGCATCCAGGCCATGGACCTGGTGGGCCGGAAGCTGACCCTCGAAGGCGGAGCCCTCTTCCGGGACTACCTCGCGGATCTGGAGACCCTGATCGCCAGGCACGGCGGCCATCCGGTCCTGGGCCCCTGGACCCGGAAGCTGGCGGAAGCGCGGGACCTGCTGGTCTCCAGCACCGGGCGCGTGACCCGGGCCCTGCAGGAGGGCGACCAGCACTATGCCTTCCTCGTCTCCACCCCCTACCTGCGCCTCTTCGGCGACGTGGCCTGCGCGGCCCTGCTGCTGGAGCAGGCGGCCCTGGCCGCAGAGCGGCTCGGCGGGGGCGATCTGGCCGCCTGGAAGGCGCGCGCCGAAGGGGAGGCCTCCCTGCGCTTCTACTACGACAAGGCCTGCGCCACGCAGTTCTTCATCCACAACCATCTGCCGAGAGCCCGGGCCTACGCCGAAACAGTCCTGTCGGAGGACCGCAGCGCCCTGGAGGCCGCCTTCCCTTACCTGGATTGAAGAGCGTCAGGGGCGGAACCTTCGGATGGCCCGGCCACGGATCACCGTCACCCGCTCCCAGGCGCAGGGCAGGCCCTCAAACCGGATGCAGGTCGGCCCGGTCCTGATCTCGGCCGCCTGCGCCTGGACGGGCCCCGGCCTCGGACTCCATCCGGGGCCCAGCGGCACCGCCACCTCCCGGGAAGCCCCATGGCTGTCGCCCCCCGGCACCTCGCAGGTGAACACCAGCCGCCCCGCCTCCACCCGGATGCCCGCGATGGAGGCGCAACCGGGCAGCTCGGCCAGACGGGTCCAGTGGCCGGATCCGAGGTCCGCGCCATGGACCTGGGGCGCATCGCCCTCCTCCAGGGTCTGCTGACTGATGATCAGGAGGCGCCACCCGTCCAGGGGAATGAGGGCCGAGAGCTCACGGGCCCCCAGTTCCTCCGGCATGGGAACGGACCGGCGCCAGGCTGTCCGGAGAGATGAGGAAGAGCCTGGACCTCGGTTCCCAGCCGGGCCTCTGCCTCAGGCCAGAGACGAAAATCCACCCGGCCTCCGACACCGCCGCAGTGGTGAACACCGCTGACGGCCCCCCCGCGGACAAGCCCAGGGAGGCCCCCAGCAGCAGAGCGAGCAGCGGGCCGGCCCCGGCCCGGCGGGAAGGACTCAATCGCCACCACCGCATGTCAGCGCCACCTGCCACAGGCCCGTGGGATCGGGATGCAGCAGCCATTCGGACACCACGGGCCGGCGCGTCCAGGCGCCCGCCTCCAGCTCCTGGTCCAGCTGGCCGGGGCTCCAGCCCGCGTAGCCCAGGAACAGGCGGTAGCGGGCCAGGGGGTCGTTCAGCAGGGACTCCAGCAGGTCCTTGCGATGGCTCACGAAGTGGGTGAGGTCCACCACGGTGTCCTCCTCCTCGGGCAGGCCGCCCTGCACCAGGAGGATGCCCCGCTGGGGATCCACGGGGCCGCCGCGCCAGGCCGTGGCCTCGTCGGAACCCTGATAGCCCATGCCGCCCTCCTCGCTGACCTGGGCCAGGGCCAGGGGCAGCGGGCGGTTGAGGATGATCCCCAGGGCCCCCTCCTCGTCGTGCTCGACGATCAGCACCACCGCGTGGAGGAAGTTGGGGTCCAGGAGCGCAGGACTGGCCACCAGGAGGCAGGGAGCTTCGTACACCATGATGCCGACGATGATAGCCCACCGCCCCGGCGCCCGGGCCCGGATAGCCTGGAAGGATGCGCACGCCCCCGCCC
>JAMPXL010000305.1 GCA_023701165.1 Geothrix sp.
GGGGGCCGGGCCGCCGCGGGGTCGTGAGAATGACATCGGTCCTTGGGACCAAAGTGAGTGTAGCGACCCTGAAAACAGAGGATCAGCCTTTTTGTTCAAGGCGATTTCAGCCATACTGCTCCTTTGTTCCTGATGTACGCGCCGGGGTTTCAGCCACACTGGATGCATGTGGAGCGGCGACGACATCTACTTCATGAAGCTCGCCCTCGAAGAGGCCGAGAAGGCGGACCGCCTGGACGAAGTGCCGGTGGGCGCAGTGCTGGTCTCCGAAGGCGCCCTGCTGGGCCGCGGCCACAACCATCCCGTGAAGCTGAACGATCCCACCGCTCACGCGGAGATCCAGGCCCTGCGCAGCGCGGGGGCCTGGGCGAAGAACTACCGGCTCACGGGCGCCACGCTCTACGTGACCCTGGAGCCCTGCCTCATGTGTTTCGGGGCCCTCATCCATGCCCGGGTGGGCCGCGTGGTCTTCGGCGCCTCGGATCCCAAGGTGGGCGTGAGCCGCTGGCTGGATTCGCTGGAGGGCGCCGCCCTGAACCACCGCTTCGCTCTGGAGGGCGGGCTCCTGGAGCCGGAGTGCCGGGAACAGCTCCAGGCCTTCTTCCGCCGCAGACGCGGCTGAGGCTGGCAGGTTCTCATGCCCGCGGCGGCCCGACCGATGACTAGGGGCACTGGAGCAACGATGGGCATGACGGAATCCCTGGCCTCGGTCCTCGGTCCCGCCTTGGCGGCGGCGGCAGGCCTGGGCTGGTGGCGCGCCTCGGCCCGGGCGAAGGCCCTCGAAGGGTCCCTGGCCTTGGAGGTCCAGACCAGGGACGCCCTGCAGCGCGCCCTCGCGGAGATGGAGGAAGCCGCCAGCCACGACCGCCTCACGGGGGCCTGGAACCGGCGCTACTTCGATGAGATGGTGGCCGCCGAGACGAGCCTGGCCCGCCGCCGCCGGGCCCCCCTGTGCCTCATCCTGCTGGACCTCGACCACTTCAAGCGGATCAACGACGCCTACGGCCACCCGGCGGGAGACACGGTGCTGGCAGGAGCCGTGGCCGCGTTCCGGCCCGTGCTGCGCGCCTCCGACGCCCTGGTGCGCTGGGGTGGCGAGGAATTCATGGTCCTTTCCCCAGCCACCAGCCTGGAGGGGGCCCTCCGGCTCGCCGAGCGCCTGCGGGCCGCGCTGGCGGCCACGGCCTTTCCTGCCGCCCGGCCCGTCACCCTCAGCGCCGGCGTGGCGGAATACAAGGAGGATGAATCCGTGGCCGCCTGGGTGGACCGGGCGGACAAGGCGCTCTACCAGGCCAAGGCCCTGGGGCGGAACCAGGTGGCCGCCAGCCCCGGGCGCGCCGATGGCGCCGCCACCCCGGGCTCCAGCCTCCTCGAACTGGTGTGGGAGGAGGCCTATGGCAGCGGCCATCGCCTCATCGACGAACAGCACATCCTGTTGTTCGACCTTTCGAACGCCCTCTTTTCCGCGCTCATGGAGGGCCGGCCCGCCCCGGACATCGAGGAGCGGCTGGATGCCCTCCTGATCCATGCCGAGAAGCATTTCCGCGACGAGGAGCGCCTGCTGGAACGGGCCGGCTATCCGAATCTCACGGAGCACCGGGGGATCCACGCCGGACTCGTGGCCACGGCCCGCCACCTCCAGGAGGACCTGAAGGCGGGCCGGGTGGATTTCGGGAAGCTGGTGACCTATCTGGCCACGGACCTCGTCAAGGGCCACCTCCTCACCGAGGACCGGAACTACTTCAGCCATCTGGTGAAGGTCCAGGGCCCGGCCTCACTGCCCTGAGCGCGCCTCCAGCATCCGCACGGCGAAGGTGGCGAGCCAGTGCTCGCCCTCATAGCTGCCGGAGGCCAGGTGCGGCAGCGAGGCCCGGGCATGGCGGTCGGCGGAACGGATCAGGGCCGCGCGGCGGGGATCCTTCGCGCCGAAGGTCCCGGCCAGGGCGTAGATCGCCCGGGCCCGGCTCAGGTTCAGGCCGTCGAGGTGGACGATCTTGGGATCCGTGCGGTCCGAGACGGTGGCCGGGGCCAGCGGCCCCGGCAGTCCCGGCAGGAACCCGTCCAGCCACCGGTGGAAGCGGTCCCGGGGCAGCAGCCGCGCCATGAGGGCCGCCTCCTCCAGGCAGGGCGACAGGAAATCCTCTCCGCCCGGCTCCCAGGCCAGGGGGCCCCGGTGGTCCTGGCCGAACCAGGCGCCGCCCCGTTCCAGCACCGCCGCTTCCAGCTTCGTGTCCCGGGCTGCCCGGGCATAGTCCAGCGCCAGATCCAGGCCGAAGGCCGAGTTGGGATGCACGCCGGTGCGGATGGGGTAGGTCTGCTTCGGCAGGAAGTCCCGGTAGGCCCCGGCGATCCTCAGGGCCAGGGGCTCCAGGGCCGCGGACCAGCGCCGGGCTTCGGGCGCGTCCCAGGTCTTGAGTTCCGCCGCCAGCTTGAGGAGCCAGGCCCAGCCATAGGTGCGCTCGAAGCTCCGCCGGTTGGGCTGGTCCAGGTAGGCCACCTCCGCGGCGATGCGCTCCGGCGCCAGGTTCTCGTCCAGGGCCGCCCGGATCGCCGCCGCCTGGGCCATGCCGGGCCGGGTCCGCAGCAGGCGCGCCAGCATCCAGTGGCCATGCACCGAGGAGTGCCAGTCGAAACAGCCGTAGAAGGCCGGATGAAGGGCCTTCGGGGACTGCACCTCCCCTGCCCCGTTCATCACGTGGTCCAGCTTGTTCGGATACTCCTGGCGCACGCACTTCAGGGCCAGCGCCGCGAAACGGTCCGCCGCCGCGTCCGTCAGCGCCAGGTCCGCCTCCTGGGCCTGCCCGATCACCGCCACCAGCGCCAATGCCGCCAGTCCCCGCCCCGCCCGTGCCATATGCCCTCCGAAGGCTGGATTCTATCGGCTGGTTTGCTAGAATGGGCGTCCCGGAGAGATGGCCGAGTGGTTGATGGCACCGCACTCGAAATGCGGAGA
>JAMPXL010000306.1 GCA_023701165.1 Geothrix sp.
CCTTCTGGAGGGCGTCGATGAGCATGATGCTGTTCTGGGGGTGCACGTTGTCATCCAGGGTGCCGTGCAGCAGCAGCAGGCGGCCGGAGAGGTCCTTGGCGGCCTTCAGCACGGAACTGGATTCGTAGCCGGCCTTGTTGTCCGCGGGCAGGCCCATGTAGCGCTCGGTGTAGATGCTGTCGTAGAGGCTCCAGTCCACCACGGGCGCCCCGGCGATGCCCAGCTTCCAGGCCTTGCTGTGGGTGAGGGCGTAGGTGGTCATGAACCCGCCGTAGCTCCAGCCGTCCAGGCAGAGGCGGTCCATGTCAGCCCAGCCCTGCTCCTTCAGCCAGAGGTGCCCGTCCAGCAGGTCCTGGAGTTCCTGGGCGCCCAGGTTGCGGTGGATGCCCTGGGCGCTGGCCAGGCCCTTGCCCGAGGCGCTGCGGTTGTCGCAGATCCAGGTGGCGATGCCCTGCTGGGCCAGGAACTGGAACCAGAGCATGTCCCGGCTCCAGGCATTGCGCACCATGGGGGAGGTGGGCCCGCCGTAGATGTACTGGAAGACCGGGTATTTCTTCGCGGGATCGAAGTCCGCGGGCAGCACCAGCAGGGTCTCCATGGCGAAGCCGTCCCGGGTCTTCACCTGCTGGAAGCTCACCTTGCCGAGCTTCAGGGCCTTCAGCTTCTCGCTGGGATTGGCGTCGATGAGGCGCAGCAGCGTCCCTTTGCCCTCGTGCAGGGCCTGCTGGGGCGGAGTCTGGATGTCGCTCCAGGTGTCCAGGAAGGCCGTGAAGGTGGCGTTGAAGCGGACGCGGTGGATCCCGGGGCGCTCCGTCAGCCGCGCCAGGCCCTTCCCGTCGAGGCCGATGCGGTAGGCGTCCTGGCCGATGGGGCTGCGCTCTGTGGCGTCGAAGTAGAGGCCCTGGCCGCGGCTGTCCACGCCGTGGACCTGCCGCACATCCCAGTCCCCGGCGGTGACGGCGCCGATCAGGCGGGCATCCTTCCCGTAGCGGTAGACATGGTGGCGGCCCGTGCGCCCGGATTCCCAGAGGAACCCGCCGTCCGGCAGGAAGCGGGGCAGGGGCAGCCGCTCCTGCCAGGCTTTTCCGTTCTCGCGGATGAGCAGGCGGGAGGCGGCGCCCTCGTAGCGGCGCAGGTCCAGCCAGCTCTGTACGCGATCCTGGTGGGCGGCCAGCAGGCGGCCTTCGGGGTCCCAGCCCACCTGGACGATGAGGGTCTCCTGGCCCGGGTAGGGCTCATCCATCCAGGCGGTGGTCCCGGCGAGGTCCACGATGCCCAGCCGGGCGATGGGGTTGGGATCGCCGGCCTTGGGGTAGCGGGCGGAGAGGGCCTTCTGGGGCTGGAAGCGGTCGTCCATGAGCGTGTGGACCGGCACCTTGGTCTCGTCCAGGCTGAGGAAGGCCAGGCGCCTGGAATCCGGCGCCCACCAGAAGGCGCGGAAGCTGCCGCGGCCGTAGACCTCCTCCTGGTAGACCCAGTCCAGGCGGCCGTTGAACACGGTCTCGCTGCCGCCGGTGGTGAGGCGGGTCTCCCGGGCCGTGGCGATGTCCACCCGGTAGAGGTCATTGCCGCGAAGGTAGGCCACCTGGGTGCCATCGGGGCTGAAGGTGGGCTCGTCCGGTTTGCCGCCCGCGAGGCGCTTGGCCTTGGCGGCCTTCACGTCCAGCAGGAAGAGGTCTCCCGCCACATCCAGCAGGTACGCGCTGCGGGCCTCGTTCCAGATGAAGCCCCCGCGCCCCAGGGCGGCCTTGGCCGCGGGTTCCGGGGCCCCGGCCGCCACCAGGGCCGCCTGCAGGGGGCCCGCCTCGAGGAGGGGCTTCGCCTCCCAGGTGAGGGGATCCACGCGCAGGAGGGCCACCTGGTCCCCTTCGCGCTTCGTCTGCACCAGGGCCCCGTCGGGCAGCCAGTCCAGGCGTGTGGTCGGCGTGCCCGCATAGGCCACGCGCTTCGTGGGATGGGCGATGGATTCGAGGGTGAGCTGGCGGCTGTCCTGGCCCAGCAGGCAGGGGACGAGCAGCAGACTGGCCAGGAGGGCGCGGACGGACATGGAGGCTCCGGTGGACCCTCTAGGTATATCGCAAAGCGAGGCGTATTCCCACGGCCACCCCGGCGCGGGTGCGCCGGGACTTGAGGTCCGGGTGTGCCACACCGATGGAGGGGCGGAGGAGACCCCAGTGTCCCTCCTGCGGGGTGCCGTCATGTCGTTCCTGGATCGCCTGAAACCCCAGTCCCTGGCCGGCAAGATCCTGCTGGTGGGACTCGGTCCGCTGGTGATCGTGTTCCTGGCTTCCTGGCTCCTGCTGGTGCCGGCCGTGGAGCGGGGTTTCCTGGAGGCCCGCAAGGTCGAGATCCTCAGCCTCACAGAAACGGCCATGGGCATCCTGGCCGCCCACGAGGCCGAGGCGGTCACCGGGGCCACCACGCGGGAGGAGGCCCAGCGGCGGGCCACGGCCCAGATCAAGGCCCTCCGCTACGCGGGCGGCAACTACTTCTACGTCTTCACCCACGAGCCCCGGATCATCACGGTGCCCACCCGTCCGGAGATGGAAGGCAAAGTGGTGAACGACTTCACGGACAAGCAGGGCACCAAGATCTACGTGGAGCTGAGCAAGCTGGGCAGGAACCCCGCGGGCGGCTACATGCGCCTCTGGTTCACCAAGCCGGGCGTGGAGGGCGTCTTCCCGAAGCTGAACTACGTGAAGACCTTCGAACCCTGGGGTTGGAACATCGGCACCGGCGTCTACATTGACGACCTGCAGGCCCAGGTGCGCCTCTACACCTGGTCCATCCTGGGCGGCCTGCTGGCCCTCTCCGGCATCCTCTTCTTCGTGGTGCGGAACCTGGCCCGCCGGATGTCCCGGCCCCTGGGCGAGCTGGTGGAGGGCCTCCACAACAGCGACCTCACCCGGGAGATTCGCATCGACACCTCGGACGAGATCGGCCA
>JAMPXL010000307.1 GCA_023701165.1 Geothrix sp.
CGGGGATCCGGCCCGGTCCACCTCCGCCCAGCTGTTCCTCTACGGCACGGTGGGCTCGGTCTCCTACAACCTTTCAGCCCTGCAGGCGGTTCTCGACCGGGAGGGGGATGGCCTGCGCCTCATCCGGGCCCGGGAGCTCGCCGCCACGGGAAGCTGGCAGCTCCCGGCCTCCTTCTACCTGAAGACCCAGGCCTTCGTCGTCCGCTACGATGGCCGCCACGCCGAGGGGGTGGACAAGTTCCTCAAGGCCTTCGTGGGCTGGCAGCCCAACGCCTTCACCAACGCCTACCTGGGCTGGTCGGGCCAGCGGCGGCGGGATCCCCTGGCCATCGTCCCCTCAGAGCGCATGGTGGAGCGGGGGCTCTTCGCCAAGCTGGCCTACGCCATGCAGTTCTAGTCCGAAGGGACATACACTGGTCGGATGCTGGAATTCAAAGGGGTCACCCGCGCCTACGAACTCGGCGGCGAGCGCGCTGGCGTGTTCGGCGTGTCGCTGACGGTGCCGAAGGGTTGCCTGGCGGTGCTGGCAGGCCCCAGCGGCAGCGGCAAGACCACCTTGCTCCAGCTGGCGGGCCTGCTGGATGTGCCCGACGAAGGCTGCGTCCTGTTAGATGGACAAGAGGTGTCCAGCCTTTCGGAAAGGGAGCGCTGCGGCCTGCGCCTCCGGCGCCTGGGCTTTGTCTTCCAGGCTTTCAATCTCGTGCCGGTGCTTTCCGCCCTGGAGAACGTGATGCTGCCCCTCCAGCTCCGGGGCATCGCCGAGGCTGAAACCCGCCGCCTCGCCGAAGCCGCCCTGGACCGCGTAGGCCTCGCGGACCGCCTGCACCACCGCCCTGGCCAGCTCAGCGGCGGCCAGCAGCAGCGGACGGCCATCGCCCGGGCCCTGGCTCCGGACCCCCTGCTGGTGCTGGCAGACGAGCCTACCGCCAGCCTCGACCACGCCCACGGCGGCCCCCTCATGGACCTCATGGCCGAACTGGCCGCCGAGCGCGGCGCCACCTTCCTGGTGGCCAGCCATGACCCCGCCGTCATCGCCCGCGCCGGCCGTGTGTTCCGCCTCGCCGACGGGCGGCTGGTGGAGGAAAGATGATCAAAAAACCGGAACACAGAAAACACAGAGGAGCGCCGAAGACACAGGAAAAAACCTTCTGCGCCCTCTGTGCGATTTCTGTGTCCTCTGTGTTCCTGCTTTCCCTTGGAGCATCCGAGTGATCCTCGCCCGGCTGGCCCTCCGGAACCTGCTGCGCCAGCGGCGGCGCACGGCCCTCACCCTGATGGTGGTGGTGGCCGGGTTCCTGGCCCTCAGCCTGGCCGGGGGCTTCATGGCCCAGACCTTCCAGGGCCTGTCCGACGGCGCCATCCGCGGGGGCCTGGGCCACCTCCAGGTGATGCCGCCCGAGGCCCTGGAAGGCGAGGAGGCCCAGAGCCTGGAGAAGGCCCTGCCCGATGGCGAAGCCCTGACGGCACGGCTCCGGCAGGACCCCGCCGTGGCCGCGGTGCTGCCCCGCATCCAGTTCATGGGCCTGCTCTCCAGCGGCCCCCGCAGCGTGGCCTTCCTGGGCACCGCCGTGGATCCCGTGCTGGAGCCGAAGCACATGGCCTGCCTGGATTCGCTGAAGGATGGCGCCAAGGCCCCCGGCGGCGCGGGTTCCCGCTGGCTTTCCGCAGACCCCGCCGCCCGCGAGGTGATCCTCGGCGCGGGCCTCGCCCGCAGCCTGGGCGCCTCCGTGGGGAGCCTGCTCACCCTCATGTCCACCACCCGGGACGGGGCCCTGAACGCCGTGGACGTGGAGGTGGCGGGCCTCCAGGACCTCGGCCTGAAGGAGCTCAACGACCGCGTCCTCACCGTGAGCCTCGCCACGGCGGGCCAGCTGCTGGATGCGGGCCCAGCGCGCTCCCGCCTCTCGGTGATCCTAAAGCGTCCGCAGGACACCACTCGCGCGCAAGCACGAGTGCAGGCTCAACTGCCGGGAACGACCGTCAAACCCTGGTTCGAGCTGGCCTCCTTCTACCGGCAGGTGAAGCTGCTCTACTTCGCCATCTTCGGCTTCATGGGCCTGGTGCTCTTCCTGGTGGTGCTGCTGGCCACGGCGAATACGCTGCTCATGTCCGTCATGGAACGGGTGCGCGAGTTCGGCGTCCTGCGCGCCATGGGCCTCCAGCCCGGCCAGCTCCTGGGGCTGCTCCAGTGGGAGGGCGCCTTCCTGGGACTCCTGGGCAGCGCCCTGGGCCTGGCCGCCACCCTGCTGCTGCGGGCGGGCCTCAACGCCCTGCACCTCCAGATGCCCGCCCCTCCGGGCACCAGCCACGGCTACGAACTCAACATCCACCTCGTGCCCGGCGTCTACCTCGCCGTGGCCATCGGCCTTCAAGCCACCATCCAGCTGAGCGCCCTGTTCCCGGGACTCAAGGCCGCGCGGCTGCGCATCGTGGAGGCACTGAGGCATGTATAAGGCACCCCCTCCCGCCTGGTGGCTCGCCACGGGCTTCGGAAGCGGCTACCTGAAGCCGGCCCCGGGCACCTGGGGCAGTCTGGCTGGGCTGGGAGCGTGGCTGTTGCTCCTTTGGGCCCTGCGCGGAAGCGCCTTCGCCCCCTGGGTCCTGCTGGTGGCACCCCTGGCGCTCACCCTTGCCGCGGTATGGGCCGCGGATCGCGTGGTGAAGGAGGCCGGCCAGAAGGATCCCTCCTTCATCGTGGCCGACGAGTGGGCGGGCATGTGGTTCGCCCTCACCCCCCTGATCTTCACCGTCACGATCCAGCCCCAGCCCTGGAGCCTCTGGGCCGCGCGCCTGGTGGCGCCCTTCCTGCTCTTCCGCCTCTTCGACATCTGGAAGCCCGGGGCCGTGGACACCGCCCAGCGGCTGCCCGGGGGCTGGGGCGTCGTGATGGACGACGTGCTGGCCGGCCTCCTCGCCGCCCTTCTCGCCTGGCCCC
>JAMPXL010000308.1 GCA_023701165.1 Geothrix sp.
CGCGGGTCGCGGGCGGGTCAACGCTGGAAGCCGACCGCTGCATCCATTGTGACCCATGCCCGATTCCGGCCATCCAGCCCAGCACACCTTCCAGTAGGATGATTCCATGGCCCTTTCGAATCCCCCGGACCCCGCGGACGCCGTCGAAACCGGCGATCCGGCCCTGACCGACTTCCGGCCCGCCCGGGAGCTGTACCCCACGCTGGACCTGACCCGGGAGCCGGTGGAGTTCGCGCACTTCCAGGCCATCTCCCTGGACCTGATGCTCAAGCACCATTTCGTGCCCGTGCAGGAACGCGAAGGGGTGCTCTGGCTGGCCATGGCCGACCCCCTGGACATCCCCACCCAGGACCTGCTGAGACAGCAGCTCAAGCGCCCCCTGCGCTTCGCGGGAGCCCCCCTGGCCCAGATCCAGGAAGTGCTGAAGAAGTCCGAGAGCGGGCAGAAGGTCATGGACGAGGCCGGCGAGGCCCTCAAGATCCAGGTGCTCCACGAGGAGGACCTGGACGACGAGGTGCTCGATCTGGAGCGCCTCACCGACAAGGACGAGGCGCCCATCGTGCGCCTGGTGGACACCACCATCTTCAACGCCCTCCAGCGCCGCGCGTCGGACATCCACCTGGAGACCACGGCCACGGGCTTCCAGATCAAGTACCGCATCGACGGCAGCCTCTACCCGGCGGCCGATCCCATCGACCGGCGCTTCGCCTCGCCCATCATCAGCCGCATCAAGGTCATGTCCGAACTGGACATCGCGGAGAAGCGCAAGCCCCAGGACGGGCGCTTCAAGCTCAAGGTCCGCGGCCGTGCCATCGACTTCCGCGTGAGCATCATGCCCACCATCCACGGCGAGGACGCAGTGATCCGCATCCTCGACAAGGAGAACCTCACGGAGGAATTCCAGGCCCTCAGCCTGGAGATCCTGGGTTTCTCCGACCACGAGCTGAAGCGCCTGCGCCGCTTCGCCCGCGAGCCCTACGGCATGTTCCTGGTGACGGGCCCCACGGGCTCGGGCAAGACCACCACCCTCTACGCCGTGCTCAGCGAGATCAAGGCCCCCGAGGACAAGATCATCACCATCGAGGATCCCGTCGAGTACCAGCTCGAGGGCGTCACGCAGATCCCCGTGAACGAGAAGAAGGGGCTCACCTTCGCCCTGGGGCTGCGGTCCATCCTGCGCCACGATCCCGACAAGATCCTCGTGGGCGAAATCCGCGATCCCGAGACGGCCCAGATCGCCATCCAGTCCGCCCTCACGGGCCACCTGGTCTTCACCACCGTCCACGCCAACAACGTGCTGGACGTGCTGGGCCGCTTCCAGCACATGGGCGTGGAAGTCCACAATTTCGTCTCGTCCCTGAACTGCATCCTGGCCCAGCGGCTGGTGCGGGTGCTCTGCCCCAAGTGCAAGCGTCCGGCCGCCAAGCCCACGCCCCACGAGCTGGAGGAGAACGGCGTGGACGAGGCCTGGCTCCGCGGCGCCACCCTCTTCGACCGGGTGGGCTGCGTGGACTGCCACGGCACCGGCTTCCGCGGCCGCCAGGCCATCATCGAGTTCATGGGCCTCAACGACGAGATCCGCGAACTGCTCGTCCAGCGCGCCCCCACCCGCGAGGTGAAGGCCGCCGCCCGCCGCAGCGGCATGCAGTTCCTGCGGGAGAGCGCCGTGGAGAAGGTGCGGATGGGCATCACGACCTTCGCCGAGATCAACAAGGTGACCTTCCGCGAAGGGGCCTGATCAGCGGGCTTTCCGGGCGTGGGTGTAGAGCGCGGGCCAGAGGATGGCCAGGGCCTCGTGCGCCAGCACGGGAAGGATAGGCCGGCCGCCGCCCTCCAGCCATCGCCGCTCGGCGCTCCGGAGGGCCGCCAGGGCCAGGTCCGCCTCCACCCGCGCATGCCGTTCCCCGGCGGGGCCCGCCGCGCCCCAGCGGAGGAAGTGCGCGGCCAGCTGCTCCCGCCAGGCCTCATCCAGGACCGCCCGGCGCAGGGCGAGGCGGGGCTCCCGGATGCAGAGCCCCAGGCGGCGGCGCCACAGGTCCCCCTCTTCCTGGAGGGGGCGGGCCCAGGCCTGGGCCGCCTCCAGCAGCCCCGCCTCTTCGAGGATCCCGGCGAACGCCTCCCGCAGGTCCGTTTCGTCCGGAAAGAAGAGGTCCTCGGGATCCGGTCCCAGGCTGCGGAGGGGCAGGCCCTCCACCCGGGCCAGGTCCTCGGGGACGAGGGCGGCCAGGCCCCCGGCCTCCGCCCCCTCCACGGCCCGCAGCAGCAGGGCCCGGCGCTGGGACCGTAGACGCTCCTGGCGGCGGTCCGTCATCCCTGGCGGTCCTCGGCCTTCCAGCAGACGGTGTTGGGGATGCCGAGCTTGTCCGGATCGAAGACCAGGGGCGTCCCGGCCTCCACCTGGGCCTCGTAGTCCCGCAGCACCTTGATGCCCGTGCGGGCCAGCAACAGGATGGCGACGAGATTCAGCCAGGCCATGAGGCCCACGCCGATGTCACCCAGGCCCCACATGAGCCCGGCCGTGCGCACGGCCCCGAAGAAGGTCATGCCCAGCAGACCGGCCCGGATGGCGGCGATGCCCCACCTGGGGTGGCGGCCCCGCATCAGGTAGGCCACGTTCGATTCGGCGTAGTAGGCGTAGGCCATCAGGGTCGTGAAGGCGAAGAAGAAGAGGGCCACGGCCACGAAGCCCGGCCCGAAGCCCGGCAGCACCGAATCCACCGCCCGCTGGGTGTACAGGGGGCCGTGGTCGACGCCGGGGATCTGGTTCAGGATGAAGCCCCCCTTCCCGTCCGCCACGTTGTACTGGCCCGTGAGGAGGACCATGAGTCCCGTGGCCGTGCAGACGCCCAGCGTGTCCACGTAGACCGAGAAGGCCTGCACAAGGCCCTGCTGGGCCGGATGGGCCACTTCGGCGGCGGCGGCGGCCTGGGGCCCC
>JAMPXL010000309.1 GCA_023701165.1 Geothrix sp.
AGAGATCCAGCATCCCGCCGAGGCCATGAGGCCCATCGAGGGCAAGCCCATCACCGGGCAGTTCAGCTTCCGCAAGGAGGCCGTGCTGCGCTTCCTGGCGGACAAGGGCCTGGGCCTCGGCGATCTCGATGCCGTGGCGGGGCGCGGCGGGCTGCTGCGGCCCATCCCCCACGGCACCTGGAAGGTGGGGCCCGCCATGCTGGAGGATCTGAAGGCCGGCCAGCGCGGCGAGCACGCCTCCAACCTGGGCGCCCTCATCGCCGCCGAACTGGTGGCGGGCACGGCCACCCCGGCCTACATCGTGGATCCGGTGGTGGTGGACGAGGCCGATCCCAAGGTGAAGGTCTCGGGCCTGAAGGAGCTGCCCCGGCGCGTCATCAGCCACGCGCTCAACCAGATCGCCACGGCCCGCCGCTATGCCGAGGAGCACGAGACCTTCTACGAGCGCATCAACGTCATCGTGGCCCACATGGGCGGCGGCATCACCGTGGGCGCCCACCGCAAGGGCCGCTACATCGACGTGAACAACGGCCTGGACGGCGAAGGGCCCTTCTCGCCCCAGCGCACGGGCACCCTCCCGGCGGGCCAGCTCATCGAGCTCTGCTTCTCCGGCAAGTACACCAAGGCCGAGCTGAAGCTCCTGAACAAGGGCCGCGGCGGCATCATGGACCTGCTGGGCACCACCGACATGCGGGAGGTGGAACGGCGCGTGGAGGCCGGAGACGCCGAGGCGGCGCTGGTCTACGAGGCCATGATCTACCAGATCGCCAAGGCCATCACGGCCCTGGCCCCCGCCTTCGACGGCGCGCCCATGGACGCCATCCTGCTCACGGGCGGCATGGCCCGGTCGCCGAAGCTGGTGGCGGAGCTGCGGCGCCTCACCGCCGCCCTGGGCTGCCCCGTGGAGGTCTACCCCGGCGAGAACGAGATGGCCGCCCTCGCCAAGGGCGCCCTGCGCGTGCTCTCCGGACGGGAAACCGCCAAGGACTACCCGCCAGCCAGCTAGGCCAGCAGCGCCGCCAGGGCGATGGAGCTGAGCTTGGTCTTGGCGCTGTCGCCGCGGCTGCTGAGGACGCAGGGGACCCGGGCGCCGGCCACCACGGCGGCGATCTCGGCGCCGCCCAGCTTGGTGCCGGTCTTGTAGAAGGTGTTGCCCGCCTCGAGGTTGGGGAAGAGCAGGCAGTCGGCGTCGCCGGCCACGGAGCCGCCCATGCCCTTGATGCGGGCGGATTCGGGATCCACGGCGCCGTCCAGGGCCATGGGGCCGTCCACCAGGGCGCCCTTGATCTGGCCGCGCTCCGCCATCTTCGACAGCATGGCCGCCTCCACGCTCGAACGGAGCTTGGGCTGCACCTGTTCCGAGGCCGCCAGCACGGCCACCTTGGGCACCTCGATGCCCAGGGCCCTGGCGGTCTTCACCAGGTAGCCCAGGATGGCCAGCTTCTCTTTGATCTCGGGCTCGGGGATCACGGCCACGTCGCCCGCGATGAGCAGCTTGGAATGGCCGGGATGCTCCATGACCGTCACGTGGCTGAGGATGGCGCCGGGGTCCAGCAGCCCCTGCTCCTTGCTCAGGATGGCCTTCATGTACTTGTCCGTGCTGAGGAGGCCCTTCATGAGCAGGTCCGCCTCGCCGGAGCGCACCAGGGCCACGGCCTTGGCGGCGGCTTCCGTGTCCGTGGCCGCATGGACCAGGCGGAAGCGCTCGACGGGCAGGGCGTGGTCCGCGCAGACCTGGCGCATGACCGCTTCGTCGCCCACGAGGATGGCCTCCACCAGACCGGCCTCCACCGCGGCATGCACCGCTTCGAGCGTATGGTCGTCATTGGCCCAGGCCACCGCCAGCCGCTTGCGGGGGCGGTCCTTCACGGCATGGAGCAGGGCATCGAGGGTGTTGATCCGCATGGAAGATCCTGACAAATGGCGCCGGGCCTCCGGCTGGTCCGCAGGGAAGGTAGCATGTCCCCATGGCCGTTTCCGTGAGCTTCCGCACATACCTCCTGGAACAGATGGGGCAGATCCGCCCGGTCACCACCCGCCCCATGTTCGGCGGTCTGACCTTCTTCGCCGAGGGCCGGGCCTTCGCCCTGGCCGACGACGGGGTGGTCTACTTCAAGGTGGACGACAGCAACCGCCCGGATTTCGAGGCCGCGGGCACGGGGCCCTTCCTGCCCTTCGGCGATCCGGCCCGGCCCATGCAGTACTACGAAGTGCCCGCCGACATTCTGGAGGACCCGGAACAGCTGGGCGCCTGGATGGCCAAGGCCATCGCCGTGGCGGCGCGGGCGAAGGCCAAGAGCAAGCCGAAACCCAAGCCTGCCGCCAGGCGGAGCTAGCCGGCCATGCCCCCCTACGCCATCCGCCCCGCCACCCTGCAGGACGCCCCAATTCTCGCGGACCTGGGCGCCCGCACCTTCCGCGAGACCTTCGAAACGATCTGCTCTCCCGGGGATCTGGACGCCTTCCTGGCGCAGGCCTACGGCGAGGCCATTCAGCGGGCCGAGCTGGCGGACCCCTCCCGGCCCGCCCGGGTCTTGGAGGTTGAGGGCGTGCCTTCGGGCTTCCTCCAGCTGCGCCTGGGCCACCGGGAACCGGGCGTCCCCGGCCTGCGGCCTGTGGAGCTGCAGCGCATCTACCTGCTGCGGGCGGCCCAGGGCGGCGGATGCGGGGCGGCCCTCATGGCGGAGGCCGTGGCCATGGCCCTGGCCTGGGGCGGGGACACGCTCTGGCTGGGCGTGTGGGAGAACAACACCAGGGCCCTGGCCTTCTACGCCCGCAGCGGGTTCCGCGAAGTGGGCGAGCACATCTTCCAGATCGGCCAGCAGATCGACCGCGACCTGATCCTGGCGAGGGACCTGCCGTGAACCTGGTGCTGCTGCTGCCGGAGGACCTGGTGACCCCGGACCGGGG
>JAMPXL010000310.1 GCA_023701165.1 Geothrix sp.
GCTGGCGCTGGCGCCCCGGGCAGGCGCGCCGCTGTCCAGCGCCCTCTGGGCCGGGGCCGCTGGCTGGGCCCTGGAGAGCTCTCTGCGGCTCTATCCCCACATGGGCGGCACGGCCTGGGCGGACATGTCCGTGGCTCTGCTGGCGGGCTGGATGGCCGGCCGCTGGCCTTTGGAGGGCCTGAAGGGCTGGCTGGCGCGCCTGGCTTCCCTGCTGGTGCTGCACGCCCTGCTGGTCCACGGGGCCGTGCGGCTGGCTTCGGGCTCCCATCCCTGGGGCACGGGCTGGCTCTGGGCGGCGCTGACCCTGCCCCTGTGGGGCTGGGCCGTGTGGCGCCTGATGTACTCCGGGCCTTCGCCGCGGCTGGGCTGATGGACCCGCGGCAGCGCCCCCTCCTCCACCGCCGGCTCGGGGTCTTCAAGGCCTTCGCCTGGTTCCTGGTGGCTTCCCTGATCCTGGTCTATGCCTGGCTTCAGCTGGTGCGGCACGGTGAGTTCAAGCAGCTGGCCATGCAGCAGGCGGTGAAGGTCCGCCCCATCGCCGCCCCCCGGGGCCTGGTGCTGGACCGCAACGGACACCGCCTGGTGGACAACCGCCGGGCCCTGCACCTCGTCATCCAGCGGGAGGACCTCCCCACCCGGCCCGAGGTGGTCGAGGCCCTGGCCCAGGCGCTGGAACTGGATCCCGCGGCCCTGGCCCGGAAGATCCAGAGCTACCGCATCGCCGGCAAGGGGCGCCCGCTGGTGCTGAAGGAGAACCTGGATGAGGCCGGCATCGCCCTGGCGGAACGGGTCCGCGCCCGCCATCCCTTCCTCAGCGTGGACGTGGCCCCCCGGCGGGTCTACCTGGGCGACGAGCTGGCTGGCCATGTGCTGGGCTATGTGGGGGAAGTGGACGAGGACCTGATGAAGGCCAAGCCCGGCGTCTTCCGCCTGGGTGAGACCATCGGGAAGGAAGGTTTCGAGGCCAGCGGAAACGACAAGCTCAAGGGCATGGATGGCCAGAAGCGCATCCTCGTGGACCAGCTGGGAACGGAGGTCGCCAATTTCGGCCAGGCCGACGCCGCGCCGGGCCGCAGCCTCTTCCTCACGCTCGATGCGGGCCTCCAGAAGGTGCTGCAGGATGCCTACGGCGAAGAAGCCGGGGCCGCGGTGGTGCTGGACCTGAGGGACGGGGGCATCCTGGCCATGTACTCCAGCCCCTCCTACGACCCGAACCTGTTCCTCAACCGGCTCAGCCAGGAGATGGTGGACCGCTACCTGAACAATCCCACGCGCCCCATGCTGAACCGGGCCATCCAGGGCATCTACGCCCCCGGTTCCACCTTCAAGCTGCTGGTGGCCCTGGCGGCCCTGGAGAAGGGCATCGCCACGCCCCAGACGGCGGTGTACTGCGCGGGGAAGAAGAACTACTACGGCCGGGATTTCCGCTGCGACAAGCTGAGCGGCCACGGAACCCTGGCCATGGTGCAGGCCATCGCCCAGAGCTGCGACGTGTACTTCTACGAGCTGGCCTCCCGCATGGATGTGGATGACATCCATGCCACGGCCGAGAAGTACGGGCTCACGGAGCGCACCGGCGTGGACCTGCCCCAGGAGAAGCGCACCCGCATTCCCAGCCGGGCCTGGAAGCGGAAGGCCGTGCCCAAGGATCCCAAGTGGTATGCGGGCGAGACCATCAGCGTGGGCATCGGCCAGGGCGCGGTGGGCGTGACCCCCATCGGCCTGGCGCGGTTCTACGCGGTGCTGGCCACCAAGGGGAAGCTGCTCACGCCTCATCTGTTCTACGGATTCCGGGGGGACCAGGGCAACGAACTGGACCAGGCGCCCGTGGCGGCCTCCAAGGACACGCCGCTGGATCCGAAGCACTGGTCCGTCCTGGACGAGGGGCTGTTCGAGGTGGTGCGGAGCGGCACCGCCCAGCGGTCGGCCCTCAAGGAGATCGCCATGGCCGGAAAGACCGGCACCGCCCAGGTGGCCACCTTCGTGGACCGGGCCCACTACCTGCGCCAGGCCAAGCACCTGAAGGACCATGCGCTGTTCGCCGGCTACGCGCCCCACGAGAAGCCCCAGATCGCCTTCGCGGTGGTGGTGGAGAACGCGGGCTTCGGCGCGGACATGGCCGCCCCCATCGCCCAGAAGCTGGTGAGGTACTGGTTCATCGACCGCCTGAAGAATCCCCTGCCCCCGCCGCGCGGGCGCATGGTGGATCCCTTCGCCCCGGCGCCGGAGGCGGTGGAATGAAGGACCGTGTCCGCGCCCTGGATCCCCGTCTGCTGTGGGTCATCCTGGCCCTCACGGTGCTGGGGACGCTGACCCTCTACTCTGCGGGCCGGAACACGCCCCAGGCGGCCATCTGGCTCAAACAGAGCCTCTGGAACCTCATGGGCATGGTCCTGATGCTGCTGCTGGCCACCACGGATCCCCGGCGCATCTTCCGGCACAGCTTCCTGGTCTACCTGGTGGGCCTGGTGGCCCTGGCGGCGGTGCTGGTGGTGGGCAAGAAGATCGGCGGCGCCACCCGCTGGTTCGTGGTGGCCGGGCAGACGTTCCAGCCTTCGGAGTTGATGAAGTGGGTGACGCTGCTCTACGTGTCCCAGCGGCTGGGTTCGCGGCCCGCGGATTCGGTGGGCCGCCTCGAGCTCCTGGGGGCCGCGGGGCTCGTGGCCTTCCCCATGCTGCTCATCCACCGGCAGCCGGATCTCGGCATGGCCCTCAGTTTCCTGCCCATCCTCCTGCTCGTCCCCCTGATGAAGGGACTGCGGGCGCGATGGGTGGCGGCCCTGCTCCTGCTCACGACCCTGGGCGGCTTCGGCGCCTGGAAATTCGTTCTCAAGCCCTACCAGAAACAGCGGGTGCTGATCTTCCTGGATCCCTCCGCCGACCTCCAGGGCAAGGGCTACCAGGTCAACC
>JAMPXL010000311.1 GCA_023701165.1 Geothrix sp.
AGCTGCGGATCCAGGGCCTTTCCCTCGAACTGCCTCACCCAGGCCTCCTTGGCCAGGTATTCGGCGGGTTCGCGGAAGGCCACGGCCTCCACGCGGAGGACGCGGCCCTCCGGCGAGATCGCCACCAGCAGCGTTTCATTCAGGGTGCGGACCCGGTGGGTGTCGAAGAAGCCGACGCCCGCCAGGGTGCCGTTCCTGCGGGCCTCGTAGGCCACGGTCCAGCGTCCCGGCACCTCCACCCCGGCCAGGGCCTTCACCCGGCCCGCCTGGGCCTCGCTGAGCACGAACTCCTTCCGGGCCAACTGGGCTCCCGGAAAGGCCAGGGCCAGGGCCTCCTGCGTGGTGGGCAGGGCGGCGAGGAGGGGCATGGACAGGGCGAGGAGGACCGGGATGCGGATCATGGCCGGCTCAGAAGTAGTAGCCCAGGGCCAGGCTCACCTGGTCCCGGCCCGTGCGGGCGCGGTTCTCGGCCTTGGTGAGGTCCAGCTTCACGGCCACCTGGGGGATGGGCTTGTAGGCCACGCCCGCGGTGATCAGGGTCTGGTCATTGGCCAGGTCCGCCACCACGCCGGCCACCACATCCTGCTGGGTGTTCAGGCGCTCCCAGCGGACGTAGGGGATCAGGGCCTGCTTGGAACCGGTGAGGCCCAGCACGTCGTAGCCCGCCTCCAGGTAGCCGCCCCACTGCTGGGTGCCCAGCTTCTTCACGGCACTGGCGGCGGCCAGGCCCGTGAGGCCGTTCTCGGAATTGGTCATGCGGGTGTAGAGGCCGCGCAGCTGGAGCCCGCGGGCCCTGTACTCCGCGTGGGCTTCCACCAGGGTGGTGCGGATGGGCTCGCCACTGTCCGACTGGTTGCTGTTGCCGGTGTAGGCGCCCAGGCCGAAGGTCGTCCCGGGGATGGGGCTCCAGTCCAGGCGGCCGGTGAGGGCCAGGCTCTCGGCCAGGGCCTTGGAGCCGTTCTGGCGGCCCGAGCGGATGCCCGAGGCGCCGAACTTGGAGGCGTCCAGGCCGTTGATCACGTAGGCCCGGTAGGTGAAGTGGCCGGGCAGCTCGCCGTGGACGCCCACGCCGTTCTCGCGCCAGGTGGTGGGGATGATGGTGCCCTCCACGCCGGGGCGCTTGGCGCCGAGGTACGTGGGGGGCTCGTGCAGCTCGTTCACGAAGCCCAGGGGCACCAGCACCATGCCGGCGCGGACGTTGAAGGCCGGGTTGAGCAGGAAGTCCAGGTAGGCGAACTCCACGGCCACTTCGCCGGCGCTGCCCGTGGCGGTCTTGGCGTGCTCGAACTCCAGCTCCGTGTTGAACACGATGCGCTCGTCGAACTTGTAGCCCACGTAGAGGATCTGCCGGACGAAGTCGACGGTGTTGGCCTTGGGGCTGTAGGTCCCGTTCTGCAGCTTCGAATCGAAGTTCTCGTAGAGCATCTCGCCGTAGCCGCCAATGCTCAGGCCGCCCTTGGAGCCGTAGACCTTGGAGGCCGCGGGGGCCATGCCGAAGTGGCCCGCCTCGCCCGCCACGGGCATGGCCGTGCCGGTCTTCTGGGCCTCCAGCTCCTGCGACATGGCGTTCAGGCGGCGCTCCAGCTCGGCGATGCGCTTGTCCGTGTCGGGCTTCTCCTGGGCGAAGGCGGGGGCCGCCAGCAGGGCGCACATGAGGGGGGTGAGTAGGGACTTCATCGGGACTCCTGGGAAAGCAGGGTGGGGTGGAGGGTGTGGAAAGCCCGGGTCATCCGGAGGCTTCCATCGTTGAGAAGAAAGACCGCGGCCACGCCGTGGCGCTCGGCCCAGACCGGGCCCGCCTCGGGGCCCATCACGTAGAGGGCGGTGGAGAGGAGATCCGCCTCAAGCCCTTCGGCAGCCACCACGGCGACGCTACCCCAGGCCGGGCAGGGCTGGCCGCTGCGGGGATCGAGGAGGTGGCGGCCCCGCTCCGAGGTACCGCTGCCGGCCAGGGAGGCATTGCGCAGCCGCAGCATCAACCGGGGGCGTTGACGATCCAGGGGATCGGCCACCGAGACCGGCACGGCCCTGCCCCAGGCCCGCAGCTGGCCGCCGAGAGCGAGCAGGCCCGCGGGCGTGCCCGCCGCGGCCTTCATGCGGTCAAGGGCGTGGCCCTTGAGGAAGGCGCCGTCCTCCACCCCGGCCTCGGGATGGCCCAGGCGGGCGGTGTCCGCGGCCACGTCCAGCTCCAGCAGGCCGGAACCGGAAGCCCGGCGGGCCTGGGCCAGCCTCAAGGGTTCAGGAACCCGGCCCCCTTCCCGAAGCCCCCAGGCCCGGACCAGCGCCATGAGCACCGGGTCGAAGGCGCCGTCCGTGCGGCTCTGCCAGCTTTTCACGCGGCCCAGGAGGGCGATCCATTCCGGATCCAGCGCCACGGGCCGGCCGGCGGCGGCGTTGAGGCGGCTCCAGGCCGAGGCGGGATCCCAGGTGGAGCAGGCCGCCTCGAGCCGGATCGCCTCGGCCAGGGCGGCTTCGGAGGCCCGATGCAGGTCTCCGGGTCCCTCCAGGCGCAGGCTCAGCTCGGTCCCCATGGCCAGGACCTTCCGGTCCAGGCCCGGCAGGGCCGCCTCGCCACCCAGGAGGGCGGGAACGAGGAGGAGGGTGGCCACCGGTGTTATCACAAGAATGAGTCTCAATAAGATCAATTTGAATCTCAAGGTCAAACTTGAGATGACATCTCAAAAAGTGACCTTCGTCACGGCCCTGGTCACACTGGACCCATGGCCCTCCGAACCCTGTCCTCCCGGATCCTGGCGCCCGCCCTGGCCCTCCTTCCCGCCCTGGTCCTGGCCGCGCCGCCCAGGATCCAGGCCCCCGACGCCCCCTGGTTCACGTTCACCACGGCCCACTACCGCGTCCACTGCCCCGCGGCCTTCGAGACCTTCGGCCGGGAGGTGGCGG
>JAMPXL010000312.1 GCA_023701165.1 Geothrix sp.
ACCAGCGCCCGGAAGGCCCGCTGCGGGTCATGGGGGACCGGGACCGCCTCCGGCAGGTCTTCACCAACCTGGTGGGCAATGCCATCAAGTTCACGGAGGCCGGCTCCGTGCGCATCTCCGCGGAAACCGCCGCGGGCCGCTTCCGGGTCCGCATCGAGGATACGGGGATCGGCATGTCCGGGGAGGAGCTGGAGCGCCTCTTCAAGCCCTTCCAGCAGGTGGACGGGAGCATCACCCGGCGCTTCGGCGGCACGGGACTGGGCCTGGCCATCAGCCAGCGGTTCATGGGGCTCATGGACGGCCGGATCTCCGCCAGCAGCCGCAAGGGGGAGGGCAGCGTCTTCGTGGTGGACATGCCCCTAGCCCCCGTGGAGTCTGCATGAGCAGCGTGTCCCAGAAGATCCTGTGCATCGAGGACAACGCCATGAACTGGCGGCTGGTCCAGCGGCTGCTCTCCCAGGCCGGTTTCGAGGCCCACTGGGCCGATGACGGGCTCAAGGGCTATGACATGGCCGTCCAGCTGAAGCCCGCCCTGATCCTCCTGGACATCAACCTGCCCGGGCTATCGGGTTTCGAAGTGGCCACCAAACTCCGCCAGAACCTGGAGATGAACGGAACGCTGATCGTGGCGCTGACGGCCAAGACCATGCGCAGCGACCGGGAAACAGCACTGGTGACGGGCTGCGACGGGTTCATCTCCAAGCCCATCGACCCCTTCCTCTTCGTGGGCCAGGTGGAGTCCTACCTGGGCGGCCAGCGGGACCGGCTTGAACAGGGCCGGGAAGGGGCGGCGCTCCGGCAGTTCACCCACCAGGTGGTGGAGCACCTGGAAGCCCAGCTCCGGGAGGCCCAGGAGGGCAACCGGAAGCTCCTGGAGGCCCAGGGCGCCTTGGAGCAGCGCAGCCACCACCTGTCCCGCCTGCTGGTCCTCAGCAAGGACCTCATCGCCCTGCGGGATGCGGACGAGATCCTGTCGCGGGTGCTGGACCGGCTCCGTCTGGAACTCCGCCTTGACCGCCTGGCGGCCTATCGCCTCCATGCGAGCGAAGCCTATTTCCAGGGACGCGCCTGGGGGGCCGCGGGATTCCAGGACATGCCGGTGCTGCCGAAGGACCACCCCCTGGCTGCAGGGGCGGCATCCCTTCCCGGAGACGCGGTACTCACGAACGCCGAGCTCCGGCAGTCCGCCGCCTGGGAGCAGGGCATCGACCTGGGGCTCTGGGATCCGAAGGCCCAGGCGCTGCTGCTGCCGCTCCGCAGCCGTTCCGGGGAGGATGGCCTGTGGGGGCTCCTCGCGGCGGATCGCGCGGAGCCGGCCTTCCTGCCCATCGACCGGGAGCTGGCGGCCCTCTATGCGGGCACGCTCCAGGTGAGCCTTGAGAACGCCGAACTCATCGCGCACCTGGACGAGACCAGCCGCGCCCTCGGCACCAGCTACGAGGGGCTCGAATCCGCCTACGTGGCCCTGAAGGATGCCCAGCGGGCCCTGGGGGCCCAGGACCGGAAGACCGCCCTGGGCGGGCTTTTCCAGCAGATGGCCCAGCGCCTCCAGGTGCCGGTGAAGGCGCTCAAAGTGGAGAGCCACAACCTGTCCGTCCACATGGAGCGGGCCGATGTCCCGCCGCCTGAGGAACGGGAGGCCTGCCACCAGTCCATGGAGACGATCCGGCGATCCATCTCCCAGGTGGATGACCTGGTCCGCGCCCTGTTGCGGCGGGCGGGCCAGGCCGAAGCCAGTGCCCCGGACTGGATCCATCTGCATGACCTGATGCGACAGGAACTGGAGATCTTCCAGGCGGACGGGACCCTGCCCGGGGAGCTTCCCCTGGAGCTCAACCTCCAGGCCCCCAGGGATCTGATCTACTGCGTGTACACAGACTTCTCCGAGCTGCTGGGGCACCTGGTGTCCCATGCCCAGGGGGGCGGTCCGGGCCGGATCCGGATCCGCTCCTGGGGCGGGAAACGGCACTTCCGGCTGGAACTGGAGGACGAGGGCGGCCCCATCCCGCCGGAGCGCATCGAGCACGCCTTTGAGCCGTTTTCCGGCCTGCGGCCCGAGGACCCGGACCTGGGCCGGCGTCCCGGAGCGGGCCTGCCAGCCTGCGCGCAGCTCATGACCGCCTACGGGGGGACTCTCCAGCTCCTGCCGACCCCCCAGGGGTCCCTGGTCCGGCTCAGCCTCCCGATGGGGATGAGCTGAGGGGCCGCGTCACCACCTTCTCGATGCGCTTCTCATAGGCCATTCCCAGCACCAGACGGTGGACGAAGATGCCCGGGGTGTGGATGGCGTCGGGCTCCAGCTCGCCCACCTCCACGATCTCCTCCACCTCGGCGATGCAGACCTTGCCGCACGTGGCCGCCATGGGGTTGAAGTTCCGGGCGGTCTTCCTGAACACCAGGTTGCCCAGCCGGTCGGCTTTCCATGCCTTGACCAGGGCGAAATCGGCGAAGATGCCCGCTTCCAGCACGCAGTCCCGGCCATGGAAGGCGCGGATCTCCTTCCCCTCGGCGACCTTGGTGCCTGCGCCGGTGGGCGTGAAGAAGGCCGGAATGCCCGCGCCGCCGGCCCGCATGCGCTCGGCCAGGGTGCCCTGGGGAACCAGCTCCACCTCCAGCTCGCCGCTGAGGAACTGCCGGGCGAACTCGGCGTTTTCGCCCACATAGCTGCTGACCATCTTCCGGATCTGGCGCTTCCGGAGCAGGATCCCCAGACCGAAGTCGTCCACCCCGGCATTGTTGGAATAGCAGGTGAGGTCCTTGACCCCGGTCTGGGCCAGGGCGGCGATGAGGTGTTCGGGAATGCCGCAGAGGCCGAATCCGCCCACGGCGAGGTGGGCCCCGTCGGGAATGTCCTTGACGGCTTCCAGGGCGGTGCTGATGCGCTTGTCGATCATGGAGGA
>JAMPXL010000313.1 GCA_023701165.1 Geothrix sp.
CGCTTCACCCTGGACGCCCTTCCCGGCAAGCAGATGGCCATCGACGCCGACCTGAACGCCGGCTACATCGACGAGCAGGAGGCCCGGAAGCGCCGCAAGGACCTCCAGGAGGAGGCCGGCTTCTACGGCGCCATGGACGGCGCCGTGAAGTTCACCCAGCGGGACGCCGTGGCCGCCCTCATCATCCTGGCCGTCAACATCATCGCGGGCATCCTCCTGGGCATCATCCGCTACAACCTGCCGGTGATGCAGGCCCTGGAGGTCTACACCCTGCTGACCGTGGGCGACGGCCTGGTGACGGTGATCCCCAGCCTGCTCATCAGCGTGGGCGGCGCCATCCTCACCACCCGCAGCGGCAGCGACAGCGCGGGCCTGGGCAGCGAGGTGCTGGGGCAGCTGGGCGCGGACTACCGGCCCCTGGCCATCGCCGCCGCCACGCTGTTCCTCTTCGGCGCCGTGCCGGGGCTGCCGCTGTTCCCCTTCTGGGTCATGGCCGCCATCTTCACTGTCATGGCCTACGCGGCCTGGAAGCTCCCCAAGGCGCCCCCCGGGGCCGAGGAGACCGCAGCCGCCGCGGAAAAGGCCAAGGCCGCCGCCGCCGAATCCGCCGAGCGGGTGGAGGGCCTGCTCAAGGTTGACCCCCTGGGCCTGGAAGTGGGCTACAGCCTCATCCCCCTGCTGGACGTGAACCAGGGCGGCACGGTGCTGGAGCGCATCAAAGCCGTGCGGCGCCAGATGGCCCAGGAGCTGGGCATCGTGGTGCCCCCCGTGCGCATCCGCGACAACCTGCAGCTGCCTCCCCACACCTACCGTCTGCTGCTCCGGGGCGAGGAGATCGCCCGGGCGGAGCTTCAGCCCAGCCAATTCCTGGCCATGAACCCCGGCACCGCCGCGGAGGAGCTGTCCGGCACCCCCACCTCCGAGCCCGCCTTCGGCCTGCCCGCCTACTGGATCCCCGACGCCCAGCGGGACCGGGCCCAGATGCTGGGCTACACCGTGGTGGAGCCCGCGACGGTGCTGACCACGCACCTGTCCGAGCTCATCAAGCAGCACGCGCCGGACCTGCTGGGACGGCCCGAGGTCCAGCACCTCCTCGACACCCTCAAGGAGGCCTCCCCCCGCCTGGTGGACGACCTCATCCCCAACGTGATCAGCGTGGCCACCCTCCAGAAGGTGATGCACAACCTCCTGCGGGAACGCGTGCCCGTGCGCGACCTGGGCCGCATCCTCGAGGCCACCGCCGACGCCGCCACCATGACCAAGGACGTGGGCTTCGTCACCGAATACGTCCGCCAGGCCCTGGGCCGGGCGCTCACGAGCCCCCACCTCTCCGACAGCGGGGAGCTGGGCGTGCTGGTGCTGGATCCCCAGATCGAGCAGACCCTCCAGGGCGGCATCGAGCAGACCGACCGGGGCAGCTTCCTGGCCCTGGAGCCGGGCCGCACCCAGGAGCTGCTCACCCGCATCGCCAATGGGATCGCGGCCCTGCTGCCGGGGGCCCAGCCGGTGCTCCTCACCAACCCCGTGGTGCGCCCCCACCTGCGGCGCCTGCTGGAGCGCGCCCTGCCGCACCTGGTGGTGCTGAGCCACAGCGAGGTGCCCATGGATGTCCGCGTCGTGAACCTGGGAACTGTCTCGTGAAGGGCCAACCATGCGCGTGAAGACCTTCGAAGCCGGATCCATGCAGGATGCCCTGGACATCGTGAAGAAGGAGATGGGCGAAGAGGCCTTCATCCTGTCCACGCGCACCCGGCGGCGCCCATCGGCGCTGGGCATGGGCGAAGAGGCCGTCATCGAAGTGACGGCCGCCGTGGACGAGGCCCAGCCCGGCGCCCGGCCCGCTCCACCCCCCTCGCCAGCCTCGGGCGCCCTGACCTACGGCCTCCGCCCCTCCCTGGAACCGCCCCCTCCCCGGTCCACCCACCGGGAGCCCGCCGCGCCGCCGGCCCCGCCCGTGGACCTCCAGCCCCTCCGCCGCGAGCTGCTGGAGATCAAGGGCGCCGTGGCCGCCCTCAAGGACAACGATCAGCGCAACACCTCGATCCTGAAGGAACTGGATCAGATGAAGGCGCTGCTGAGCCGCATCCAGCGCCAGGGCATGCCGCCCGCGCAGCTTCAGCTGCCCCCGAGCCTGCTGGAGCTGTACGGCGACCTGGTGGCCAACGATGTGGAGCCCCTCGTGGCCCTCCGCCTCTGCGAATACGCCCAGCGGGCCCTGGTGGACCAGGACGGCGATGCGGCGGCCGATGTGGTGGATGCCGAACGGGCGCGGCTCTTCCTGCGCCGGGTCATCGCCGACTTCATTCCCGTGGCGCCGCCCATCCAGCTGGACCCCGGCAAGATGCGCGTGGCCGCCCTGGTGGGCCCCACGGGCGTGGGGAAGACCACCACCCTGGCCAAGCTGGCGGCCTACGCGCAGCTTCATCTCAAACAGAAAGTGGCCCTGCTCACCCTGGACACCTACCGCATGGCCGCCGTGGACCAGCTCCAGCAGTACGCCCAGATCCTGCAGGTGCCCCTGCATGTGGCCCTCACGGTGGAGGACCTCCGCAGCGCCCTGCGCTTCTACCAGGACCGCGCCCTGGTGCTCATCGACACCCCGGGCCACAGCCCCAAGGACACCGAGACCCTGGACCAGCTGCGGGGCCTGCTGGACGAGCTGCCGGAAGTGGAGACCCACCTGGTGATGTCCGCCACCACCAAGCCCCGGGACCTGGCGGAGATCGCCGCCCGCTACGAGCCCCTGAAGCCCACCCGCCTGCTCTTCACCAAGCTCGACGAGACCTCCACCTACGGCCCCATCCTCAGCACCCTGGTGCGGGTCAAGCGGCCCCTCAGCTACCTGGGCACGGGCCAGGAAGTGCCCGAGGCCCTGGAGCTGGCCACCA
>JAMPXL010000314.1 GCA_023701165.1 Geothrix sp.
AAGGCGAGGCCGGTGCGGATGTCCGTTTTGCCGCCGTCCAGGTGGAAGCTCAGGTTCACGTCGGTTTCGGCGGTGGTCCGGTGCAGGGTGGCGGTCCTCATGGGTTCTCCTGGTTCAGCATCGGCAGCAGGTCGCGCAGGGTCGCGGATTGGATGTCCCCCGGCGCGGCGAAGCGGCCGCGGTCGGGCCCCAGGGCCGCGAAGCGCCAGGCCAGGTCGGGGCGCAGGGCCGCGGCGCTCCGCAGGCAGCGGGCGTCGTCCACGGTGTCGCCCGCGAAGAGGATCGCCTCGGCGCGGAAGGCGTCCGCCAGCTGCAGCAGGCCTGCGGGTTCGGGCTTGCGGAGGTGGGGCGCGGCATCGCAGACCGCGGGCAGCTGGAAGCCCAGCACCCGCCAGGCCAGGCCCAGCTCCTCAGGCGGGCGGCCCGTGAGCACCGCCAGATCCCAGCCCGTGGCCTGGAGCTCAGCCAGGGTGGCGAGCGGGCGTTCGAGGCGGATGGTGTCGGCGTAGTGCTTCTGCACCGCGGTCTGGGCCGAGGGCTCCAGGGCCCGGATGCGGGCTTCGAGGCCCGGCTCCAGGGTGCCTTCGACCAGGGGCTGGAGGTCCACGTCGCCGTGCGCCTCCGCCAGGGCGAGGGCCCCGGCGGTGAGGCGGAAGTCATTGTTGAAGCCGCCCAGGCGCTTGAAGGCGCGGAAGGCGCCGTCGGACCAGGGCAGGGCGGGGCGCAGCTCCGCCAGGGCGCGGGCCACGGCTTCCATGAAGCTGCGGTCGGCGTCGATGAGCACGCCGTCGATGTCCAGGGCCAGCAGGCGGCGGCGGGGCCGGGGGGCGGGAGCGGGAAGCCGGGCCGCCAGGCCCGAGGCCACGCAGGCGGCATCGGCCTCCGTGCCCACGGTGACGCGCGCGGCATCGCTGCCGGGCAGGCGGCGCACCTTCAGGCCCGCAGCCTCCAGGGCGGCGGAGGGATCCGGCGACAGGTGCAGGAAGTTGGCGGCACTGGGGGCGGCGCGATGGCCGGGCAGGGCCGCGGCCAGGCGGTCCCGCCGCTCCGGCAGGGCCCGCACGGCTCCCTCGAAGGCCGCGGCGAAATCCAGGGCCACGTCCAGGGCCTCCAGGCTGGGGGCCGGAATCGAGTAGGGCAGCTGCAGGGTGGCGAGCTTGGACACCAGGGCCGGGTCCCCCACCAGGTAGCCCAGGCGCCAGGCGGCGGAAGCCAGGGCCTTGCTGAACGTCCGCAGCAGCACCAGGTTCGGGTAGCGGTCCACGGCCAGGCGGTGGGTGGCGGGCGCGAATTCCGCATAGGCCTCGTCCAGGACCACCAGGGGCGGCCTCGGGCGGGCCGCGGCGGCGGCCAGCAGAGGTTCCAGCGCCTCCGGGGGAATCCAGGCGCCCGTGGGATTGTTGGGCAGGGTCAGCCAGACCTGGCGGCAGTCCAGGGCCGTGAACCAGGGCTCCAGGGGGAAGCCCGTACCCTGGGGCACGAGCCGTACGCGGCCGCCGTGGCGCCGCACGAGCATGGGGTAGAGGCTGAAGCCGGGATCGGGGATGGCCACCTCGTCACCGGCGCCCAGGCCTGCCGTGGCCACCAGGTCCAGCAGAGCCCCGCTGGAGGGCCCCAGCAGCAGGCCGCCCTCTGGCGCGCCCAGGCGCTTCCGCAGGCGCTCCGTGAGGTCTGCCTGCCGCTCGGGATAGAGGTTGAAGGGCAGGTCGCGGAGCCGCGCCAGCAGCACCGCCCGGGCCTCCGCGGGCCAGTCGGCGGCAGCCTCGTTCATGTGGAGGCGGCGCCCGGCAGACGGCTCGGGGGGCCGCTGATAGGCGGGCAGGTCGGCGAGATCGGGTCGGAGGAAGGACATGGGCAACTCGGGATGAGGGTAGGAGGAAATCAGGCCTCTCTGGAAAAGAAGCGATGCGGAGCGCTCGGCGGGGCGGCGCTCCCTAGAGATGATGGTGGCTGCGGGCGGCGGCGCTGCGGCCGTGGTGGACGAGGCCCTCGGCCTCCGCGAGCTTCTCCACCCAGGGGGCCATGGCGGACGCATCGGCGGGGGAGAGCCTCAGGAGGCTCTGGCGCTTCATGAACGTGGCCACGCCCAGGGGGCTGCTGTAGCGGGCGCTGCGGTCCGTGGGCAGCACATGGTTGGGCCCGGCACCGTAGTCGCCGAAGGCCTCGGCGCTGGCGCTGCCGATGAACAGGGCTCCGGCCGCGGTGAGGAAGGGCAGCCAGGCCCCGGCATCGCGCACGCAGAGCTCCAGGTGCTCCGGCGCCCAGGCCTGGGCCAGGGCGATGGCGAGGTCGCGGCTCGCGCAGACCAGGTGCCCGTGGGTGCCCAGGCTCTGTTCGAGGATGGCGCGGCGGGGAGAGACGGCGACGCGGGCCTGCAGTTCTGCGGCCACGGCGTCCAGCAGGGCGCGGTCAGCGCTCACCAGCACGGCGGCGGCGTCGGGATCGTGTTCGGCCTGGGCGAGCATATCCTCGGCGAGCCAGGCGGGATCGGCGCTGCTGTCGGCGATCACCAGCAGTTCCGTCGGCCCCGCCAGGGCGTCGATGCCGCAGGCGCCGATGAGCTGGCGCTTGGCCTCGGCCACGAAGCGGTTGCCGGGACCGGCGATCAGGTCCACGGCAGGCTCGCCGTGGGCCAGCCAGCCCAGGGCCTGGGCGCCACCGAAGGGATACAGCTCCGAGAGGCCCAGCTCCGCCGCGCAGGCCAGCACCAGGGGATCCACGCCCCAGGCCCCGGGCAGCGTGGGCTGGGGTTTGGGAGGGGTGACGCCCACGATGCGGGCCACCCCGGCCACCTGGGCGGGGATGACGGTCATGGCCAGGGTGGAGGGGTAGAAGGCGCGCCCGCCGGGAATATAGACGCCTGCGGTCTTCAGGGGGCACCAGCGC
>JAMPXL010000315.1 GCA_023701165.1 Geothrix sp.
GCGACCTGCTGCTGGCCAACGGCGAGCGGGTGCTGGACGGCATCTCCAGCTGGTGGACCTGCCTGCACGGCCACGGCCATCCGAAGCTGGTGGGCGCCCTGGAGCGCCAAGCCGCGAAGCTCGACCACGTGATGTTCGCGGGTTTCACCCACGAGCCCGCTCTGGAGCTGGTGGCGCGGCTGGAGCCGAAGCTGCCCGCGAACCTCACCCGCGCCTTCTTCTCGGACAACGGCAGCACCGCCGTGGAGGTGGCCCTGAAGATGGCCTTCCAGGCCCAGCTGCAGCGGGGCGAGAGGGGCCGTGACCGCTTCGGCGCCCTGCGGGGCGGCTATCACGGCGACACCCTGGGCGCCGTGGGCGTGGGCGAGCTGGAGAACTTCATGACGGGCCTCTTCAGCCCCCTGCTGCTGGCCTGCGAGCGGCTGGAGGTGCCCGAGGATCCGCGCCGCGAGCTGGCGCCGGATCTCTCGGGGTGGGATGGGCGCCTGGAAACCGCCCGCCAGGCTGTCCGCGCCTTCTTCTCCGCCCACGGCGGGCGGCTTGCCGCCTTCATCGCCGAGCCCCTCATCCAGTGCGCCGGGGGCATGCGCATGTGGCCGCCGGAGCTGCTGCAGGAGCTGCGCGCCCAGTGTGACGCCCACGGCGTCTACCTGATCCTGGATGAAGTGGCCACGGGCTTCGGACGCACGGGCACCTTCCTCGCCTGCGAACAAGCGGGCGTGGCGCCGGACCTGCTCTGCCTCTCCAAGGGCCTCACGGGCGGCACCCTGCCCCTCTCGCTCACCTGGGCCACGGAGGAGATCTACGGCCATTTCTGGGGCACCCCCGCCTCGGGCCGGGCCTTCCTCCACGGCCACAGCTACACCGGCAACGCCACGGCCTGTGCCGTGGCCTGCGCCAGCCTCGCCCTCTTCGACGACGAGCCCGTGCTGGCGAATGCAGCTGTGCTCCACGAGGCCATGAAGGCGGCCTTCACGGCCCTCGCCGCCCATCCCGCGGTGCGCCAGGCCCGCGTGATGGGCGCCATCGGCGCCTGCCGCCTGGTGGATCCCGCCACAGGCGCCACCCATGATCCTGAAGCCCGCTTCGGCTGGCGCCTCCACCGCCGGGCCCTGGACCACGGCCTGCTGGTGCGGCCCATCGGGGACTGCCTCTACCTGCTGCCGCCCCTGGCCACGCCACCTTCCCGTCTCGCGGAAGCCGCGGCCACCCTGCTCGATCTCCTGGATGGAATGACGACCCGGAAGTGATGTTTATTGTTGTGTACACTGGCCTTTTAGGCTGGAGCATCCAATGAAGCTGGTCACGTTCCTGAAGGCTGGCACCGAGTCGATCGGCGCCGTGATGGCGGATGGCCGCATCCTCGATTTCGCGGTGGCCGAACCCCGCCTGGCCGTGGACATGCTCACGCTCATCCGGCGCCAGGACGAACTCATGCCCCTGGCCCGGGCCCTGGCGGCCGCGCCACCAGCCCCGGCGCTCATCGATTCCACCGCCGTCCGCCTGCTGGCCCCCGTGCCCCGGCCCGTCTCCATGCGCGACGGCTACGCCTTCCGCCAGCACGTGCTGACCGCCCGCCGCAACCGCGGGCTGGAGATGATCCCCGAGTTCGACCTCTTCCCCGTCACCTACTTCACCAACCACCTGGCCGTGACCGGTCCCGGCGAAGTGCTGGTGCAGGACCACCACCTCACGCGCCTCGACTTCGAACTGGAGGCCGCCATCGTCACGGGGCGGCCCCTGAAAAACGCCACCCTGGAGGAAGCGGACGCCGCCATCTTCGGCTACATGGTGATGAACGACTGGAGCGCCCGCATGCTCCAGATGGAGGAGATGAAGCTGTCACTGGGCCCATGCAAGGGCAAGGACTTCGCCACCAGCCTGGGCCCCTGGCTCGTCACCAAAGATGAATTGCCGCTGGAGAGGACGCCCACCGGCGAGCTGCTCCGCGCCCGCATGACCTGCGACGTGAATGGACACCGGCTGTCGGACGGGAACGTGGGGAGCATGAACTGGACCTTCGCCCAGATCCTCCAGCGCACCAGCTACGGCATCCAGATGCACCCGGGCGAGGTCATCGGCAGCGGCACCGTGGGGACAGGCTGCCTGCTGGAGCTGAACGGCTCGAAGATCACCGACAACCTCTGGCTCAAGGCCGGGGATGAGGTGGTGCTGGAGATCGAGGGCCTGGGCCGCCTGGTGAACACCATCGTCCACGTGCCCGAGCGGCTGGCGGACATGCCGCCGCACCTCGTGGGCGGCACCCTCCCCGACCTCTATGCGGGCTCGCCCACCGGCGAGGCCGGGGACTGACTAGACTGGGGCATCCTCCCGGAGTTCCCATGCGCCGCGCCCTCGCCCTCCTGCTCGCCCTGCTGGCCGCATCGTCGCAGGCCCCGGCCCAGAAAGCGCCCACCCTGCGCTCGTATTTCGCCGACGCCTCCCCGGTCCGCGAAGGCGGGGTGAAGGTCATTCCCATCCAGACCCCCAAAGGGGCCTTCAAGGTCTGGACCAAACGCTTCGGGAACAACCCCCGCATCAAGCTCCTGCTCCTCCACGGCGGCCCCGGCTCCACCCACGAGTACTTCGAATCCATGGAGGGCTTCCTCCCCGCCGAGGGCATCGAGTTCATCTACTACGACCAGTTGGGCTCCGCCCGCTCGGACCAGCCCAAGGACCGAGACCTGTGGACCACGGAGCGCTTCGTGGAGGAAGTCGAGCAGGTGCGGAAGGTCCTGGGCCTGGACAAGGACAACTTCTACCTGCTGGGCCACTCCTGGGGGGGCATCCTCGCAGCGGAATACGCGCTGAAGCACGGCGCCAACCTCAAGGGCCTGATCATCTCGAACATGATGATGAGCATCCCTGAC
>JAMPXL010000316.1 GCA_023701165.1 Geothrix sp.
ACCGGGCCGCCGCTGCTGCTCGGCGGCTCGAGACCGCCCGGTGGGGGTATCAAAAAAGGCCGCAAAGGCGGCCTTTGGCTGGTTGGCGCGGGCGGTCTCGAACCGCCGACCCCTACCGTGTCAAGGTAGTGCTCTACCCCTGAGCTACGCGCCAGCGCGAAGCTCCATGGTAGCGGAACGGGGGCGGTTGTCGAGCCTCCAGGCGGGGCAGGTCCCTGTCAGCGGTTCCAATACCACAACAGGAGGGCGGCCAGGGTGCCGGTGGCCACCAGGGCCCAGTCGCTGGCATAGGGGTGCTCCGCGGTGAAGAAGCGGAGGGGCAGATGGGCATGCGGGGGATGGTGGGCGGCCATGGCGACCTCCGTTCCGGCGGACTGCGGTCCGGTTCAAACATGGGGTGCGAGTGCTCTTGGCGCCATGTTCTGAACGGCCCACCCCCGGATCTCAGTGTTGCGTGGCCGGCCAGAAGAGCCAGGCGATCAGGGCCCCGGCCAGGACCAGCAGCCAATCCAACGAGTGTGTGTGCGCGAGATCGGGGCGGCGGAGGAAGTGGGCGGCCATGGCGGCCTCCATCCAGGGGACGACGGTCCGGCCCCGAGGATCGGGCCGGGGCTGGGGGGGCGCCGTGACTTTCCTGGAACTTTGGTGGTCCCTATTCCACGGTCACCGACTTGGCGAGGTTCCTCGGCTGGTCCACATCGCATCCCCTCAGGACCGCAATGTGATAGGCCAGCAGCTGCAGAGGCACAGCGTAGACGATGGGGGCGAGCCAGGGGTGGACGGCCGGCAGCTCCAGGACGTCCTCGGCGATGCCGGAGAGGCCCGTGTCGCCTTCCGTGACCAGGGCCAGGATGCGCCCGTCGCGGGCGGCGGCTTCCTGGAGGTTGCTGAGGGTCTTGTCCCGGTGGGAATCCCTCGGCATGAGGGCCACCACGGGCAGGGTCTGGTCGATGAGGGCGATGGGACCGTGCTTCATCTCGCCGGCCGGATAGCCTTCGGCGTGGATGTAGGAGATCTCCTTGAGCTTGAGGGCGCCCTCCAGGGCGATGGGGTAGCAGGGGCCCCGGCCCAGGTAGAGGAAATCCGTGGCGTCCTTCCAGCGGTGGGCCCACTGGATGATCCGCGGTTCCAGGGCATTGAGCCGTTCCAGGTGGGCGGGCAGCTCCCGCAGGCCCTGGAGCAGCTCGGCCTTCAGGGCGGGGTCCACGGTGCCCTTGGCCTCGCCCAGCTTCAGGGCCAGCAGGGTGAGCACGGCCAGCTGAGTGGTGAAGGCCTTGGTGGAGGCCACGCCGATCTCCGGGCCCGCATGGGTCAGGATGCAGGCCTCGGATTGGCGGGTGGCCGTGGAGCCCATGACATTGCAGATGGCGAGGGTGCGGGCCCCGCGCAGGGCGGCTTCCTTCATGGCGGCCAGGGTGTCCGCCGTCTCGCCGCTCTGGGTGATGCCGATGATGAGCGTGCCGGGCTGGATCACGGGTTCGCGGTAGCGGTACTCGCTGGCGTAGTCCACTTCCACGGCCACCCGGCTCAGCTGTTCGATGAGGAACTTGCCCACCAGCCCTGAATGCCAGCTGGTGCCGCAGGCCACGATGTGGATGCGGTTGAGGTCCGCCAGGTCGCGTTCGCTGAAGGGCAGGTCCAGGGGGATCGATTCCCCGTCCAGGGGCAGGCGGTTCAGCAGCGTGTTGGACAGGGCCTGGGGCTGCTCGAAGATCTCCTTCTGCATGAAGTGCTTGTAGCCGCCCTTTTCCGCCGCGACGGGATCATAGGGAATGGTGACCACGGGACGGTGGATCTCCGCGCCAT
Source organism: Geothrix sp. (assembly GCA_023701165.1). Classification (GTDB taxonomy): domain Bacteria; phylum Acidobacteriota; class Holophagae; order Holophagales; family Holophagaceae; genus Geothrix. Next base: position 1,807 of record JAMPXL010000316.1, read on the forward strand.
CCAGACCAGAGATCCGCGCGCCATCGCGGGTGAGCTCCACCAGGTCGCCATCCTCCAGGAAGATCACCCGGCGCGTGTGGGGGAGGAGGGGCACCACGTCCGAGGCGAGAAAGGTCTCGCCCTCGCCCAGGCCCAGCACCAGCGGCGGCCCGCTGCGGGCGGCGAGGATGCGGTCCTTGTCCGAGGCATGGAGGCAGGCCAGGGCGTAGATGCCCTTCATGCGGCCCACGGCCTCGCGGAAGGCCTCGGGGAAGGCCAGGCCCTCCTTCATCAGGTGGGACACCATCACGGGGAAGCACTCGGTATCCGTTTCGGAGCTGAAGGTCTCGCCTGCGGCCTTCAGTTCCGCGCGCAGCTCGAGGAAGTTCTCGAAGATGTCGTTGTGGACGGCCACCACCTGCCCGTCGCCGCTGCGGTGCGGATGGGCGTTCTCCTCCGTGGGCCGGCCATGGGTGGCCCAGCGGGTGTGGCCGATGCCCAGGGGCGATGAGTCCGCGAGATCCACCTTGCCCGCGAGGTTGACCAGCTTGCCCGAGGCCCGGATGATGCGGAAGCCGTTGGCGGGATCGGAGAGGGCCACGCCCGCGCTGTCGTAGCCCCGGTATTCAAGGCTCCGCAGCCCATTCACCAGGATGCCCGCGGCGCCCTGCTGACCGATGTAACCGACAATTCCGCACATGATGGGCTCCAGACGGGTCTGTTCCCAACTTACCGGGACCGGCCGCCAGTTCCAATGTGGTGCCGGGCACACGCCCTGCGGTGGGTGCCCCGCCACAGGCTGTGGCGGGATCGACTCACCCCAGGCTGCGGATGCGGGCGGCGCGGCTGTCGATCTCGGTGATCCGGAAGGCGAAGTTGCCGTCCACCACCACCACTTCGCCGCGGGCGATGTGCTTGCCGTTCACCAGCAGCTCCACGGGCGCATCGGCGCTGCGGTTCAGTTCGAGGATCGAGCCGGGCGTCAGCTTCAGCAGCTCGCCCATCTGCATTTCGGTCTGGCCCATGCGCACCACCACGGGCAGCTGGATGTCCAGCAGCAGGTCGA
>JAMPXL010000317.1 GCA_023701165.1 Geothrix sp.
GCTGGAGCGGCGTCTCGATGAAGGGCATGACCTCCTCCACGACCTGCTCGAAGCTGAGCACCCGGTCGACCTCGAGCCTGTCCCCCCGCTTGATGGCCATGTCCCTCCCAACGGTCCTGTCAAAGCATGGACCCGCGCCTCCGGCACCGCAACCGCCGTGCCATCAGGCGGTGCCGGTCACTGCTGGATGGCCCAGTCCACGATGAGCACGCTCTTGATGGGGCGCTTCGGCTTCTTGTGCTTGGGATCCTCCTTCTCGCCGGGCTTGGGGGGATGGGGCTTGAACTGCTCGTTGAGCTTGTCCTTGATCTCCTGGCGCAGGGCCTCGCGGGATTCGGCATCTGCGGCCTCCTCGACGCTCTTGCCGGAAATGGCGCTCAGGACGATGGATTGGATGAGGCTCTTCTCGGCCGAGGGCTTGTCCCCGGCGGCCAGCCTGCCCAGTTCCAGGTCGCAGAAGAGGATGTTGAGCTCGCAGCGCAGGAAGGCGTTCCGGCGGGGCCCCGTGAGGTTCACGGTGCGGGTCAGCACCATCACCGGGGAGGCCTCGGCACCGTGGTCACCATCCTTTTTCTCTTCGCCGCCTCCGCAGCCATCGGGATCCTCCTCCTCATGGGCTGCGGCCTCCGCAGTCCCGCCGGCGGCTGCAGCCTTGGCCTTCTCTGCCTCGGCCGCTGCGGCCTTGCGCTTGTTGAGGAACCACATGGCTCCCCCACCACCTCCGCCCAGCACCACCAGGGCGGCGGCGATGATGATGATCAGCTTCATGGGGCTCTTCTTGGGAGCGTCGGACATGGGGCCCTCTCAGATGTCCCCCTCATCGGACCGTGCGCCCGGGGGCCTGAATCATGGCCGGGTGCCGGTTTATCACCATTCTTGAAGTGCATCGCAAGGAAGCGCGGTGTTTAGGGAAGCCCGCGTCGCGGAGAGCCAGGTGTCACGCCCTTCGCGGATTGATTCATAAGGCTGCACTTTAACGTCTAAAAAAAGTACTTTGACATGTAACAGGGCCCGCCGAGGCGGGCCCTGCAGATCCTGGAATCTGGCCAGAAGCGGCCAGTCAGATCCTACTTCCGCTTCTTGCCGCCCTTGCCGTTGACTTCGTCAGCAAGCTTCTTGCCGGGCTTGAACTTGGCGACCTTCTTGGCAGCGATCTTGATGGGCTTGTTGTCGCGGGGGTTGCGGCCGGTCCGGGCGCCGCGGTTGGCGACAGAGAAGGTGCCGAAGCCCACGAGGGTGACCTTGTCGCCAGCACGCAGGGCGGACGAGACGCCACTGAGGACCTGATCCAGGGCGGCAGCGGCCTGAGCCTTGGTGATGCCGGCCTTTTCGGCGACAGCGCTGACCAGTTCAGCCTTGTTCATGGAAACCTCCGAATTTGGGGAGCTGTGTCCCCGGGTTGAGGGAAACAAAATCGGCTCTGTCGGGAGACGACCGTGATTACTGGATCTTCGAACATCAGAGGCTCGTAGAAGCCTATGAATGCTGTATTTCCTAAACTGCCAAGAAGCTACGCCGCAGATACAGCATGGTCAAGGATTTTCTTCCAAAAAAAATCGAAGATCAGCGCTGCTGGCCCATCTAGGGAACCATGGAACAGCTCGATGGTCGAAAATGCTGGTGTGTAAGTCCCATGTATGTCGCAGATCACCGTAGAACGGGCCACGGGAAGGACCGCCGGATGCGAAGGCCCATGAGAGGCGGGCCGCAGCCTATGATGGGGTCCTATGACGTTTCCCTACTTCCTCACCGTGGCCTATGCGGGCGCCGGCTTCCACGGCTGGCAGATCCAGACGAGCCTGCGGAGTGGCCAGGGGGACCTCTGGCAGGCGCTGCGCACCTTCGACCCGGAGGCGCCCATGCCCCAGGGCACGGGGCGCACCGATGCGGGCGTGCATGCCCGCGCCCAGGGGGTGCTCATCCACGCTGCCCGGGCCTGGGAGCCCTACCGCCTCCTGGCGGCGCTGAACGCGCACCTGCCGAAGGACATCCGGGTGATGGGCGTGCAGCCTGCGCCGGAGGGATTCTTCCCCCGGCAGCACGCGGTGGCCAAGCGCTACGTCTACCGTCTGGGCCTGGGACCTGCGGAGGACCCCCTGATGGCGGCCTTCCGGTGGCACCTGCACCAGGCGGCGCCCCTGGACCTGGGGGCCATGGAGGAGGCGGTGGGCCCGCTGCTGGGCACCCATGACTTCTCGAGCTTCCGGTGTGTGGAATGCGCCGCGAAGACGCCCGTCAGGACCCTGCATGGCGTCCAGTTCGTCCCCGTGGACGGAGGCGTGGACCTGGTCTTCGAGGGCAGCAGCTTCCTCATGCATCAGGTGCGGATCATGGCCGGCACGCTGGTGGAGGTGGGGAAGGGCCGGCGCCGCAGGGATTCCCTCGGCGCCATTCTCGCGGCGAAGGATCGGGCCGGGGCGGGCACCACGGCGCCGCCCTGGGGCCTGTGCCTGGAGAAGGTCTGGTACGAAGCCCGGTGGGGGGGGGGAGGGGCAAGCCCCTGGGGTGAGCGGGACTGAAGAACGGACCATTCCCGGCATATCGGGAAATCGGGTCTCGATATATCGGTAGTGAATGTGTTTCCTGGATCTTGTTTTGTATATAAAATATCGATATATTTAAATTTATTTGATTGGCACAGAGATAGCTCTTCCTGGGGACCGCCGTGCGCGGCTTCACAGGAGAACCTCCGATGTCCTCATCCCTGATCAATACCGAAGTCAAGCCTTTCACGGCCATGGCCTTCCAGAACGGCCAGTTCAGGTCCGTCAGCGACGCCGATCTGAAGGGCAAGTGGTCGGTGTTCTTCTTCTACCCGGCCGAAGATCGGAAGAGCACACGTCTGAA
>JAMPXL010000318.1 GCA_023701165.1 Geothrix sp.
CCGCACGTAGGGCGTGCCGAAGGCGTAGTCCGCAGCTCCCTCCGCATCCGCGGGATCCGTCGCCACCAGGCCTGAGTCGTAGCGGCCGATGAGCTGGGCCGTGAGGCCGCCCTGCTCGTAGATCAGCCCGAACTGGGCGCTGAGCTTCTGGTCGTGGTCGATGAGGAACCGCTCGCCGGGCGCGGCCTCGGGGGCCTCCAGCTGGAGGCCGCCCACCAGGGGGGCCTGGAAGATGGCCCGGGTGCGGCCCAGGCTCAGGTAGGCCGACCAGCCCTTCACGGGCACCAGGTCCAGGCGCAGGTTCGCGCCCCGGAAGAGGCCCCGGTCGGCGCCCACGGGAAACAGCACGCCGGTGTTCAGGAACTGGGCGTTGTCGCCGGCGTTGCGGCTGCGCTTCTCCCAGTACTCGACCATGAGCCGCCCCACCTTGCCCAGCTGCTGCTCCACGCCGTAGCTGTGGGAATGCTGGCGCTCGGGCCGCAGGGGCTGGCGCGGCGTGCCCGCGAAGGGCCCCAGGTCCCAGGCCTGCTGGGACAGGGACAGGGCCAGGTTCTCGTGTTCCCGGAGGATCATCAGCCGGTCGTACGAGACCCGGAACACCGTGCCCGTGGCGCCGAGGCGGTAGCTCAGGCCCAGCCGCGGCTGGAGCAGGCTGTCGGAGACGTCCTCCACCTTGTAGGTGTCGTGGCGCAGGCCCAGGGCCAGGAAGAAGGCGCCCAGGTGGAGGTCGTTCTGGACGAAGGCCGAGGTGAGGGTGGGCTGGATGCGGGCATCGAAGCGGAAGACCTGGCCGCCGCCGGAGGGGGTGTACGGGTAGAGGGGATCCCCGGGACCCGCCACCAGCGCATCGTCGGTGATGGCGAACCGGAAGGCCTCGTGGATGGGGAAGGCGATGCGCTGGATGCCGGCCTTCAGCAGGTTCTCGTTGCCCCAGCGCTGGGTGAAGGAGGCCTGGAGGCCCAGGTTGTCCAGGGAGCGGTCCTGCTTCATCCAATAGGGGAAGTCCCGGGCCCCGGCCCCCGAAAAGCCGTCCGCCAGCTCCTCGCTGGGCTTCAGTTCCGCCCGGGAGCCCCGGTAGAAGAGCGACACGTCGAAGCTCTGGTGGTCGCTGACGAAGTGGGTCCAGGCCAGGCTCAGGTTCGCGTCGGAGGTGGCGGCCCGCTGGTCCTGCCCCCGGGCCTCCTGGGAGGCCAGGTTCGCCACATCGCGATCGGTCCGCCCGCCGGACACGGAGAAGCGCAGGGTGTCCTGGCTGCCCAGGATCCAGTCGAAGCGGGAGAAGACACGCCCCGTCTTCCCGTGGTTGTGCAGGTTCTCGCAGTTCACCGGATCGAGGAAGCGGTCGCTTTCGCTGGCGGCGGCGCTCACGAACCAGCCGAAGGATTCCTTCCCGCCCCGGAGGGAGAGGCCCCCCTCCGCCGTCCGGAACCGGGAGGCGCCGAAGGAGACTTCGCCGGCGAAACCGCCCGGCGTGCCCAGGCCGGACTTGGTGGTGAGGTTCACCACCACCACGGGCTTCCCGCCGTACTCCGCGGAAATGCCCCCGGTGATGACCTCCATGCTCTCCACCTGGGAGGGATCCATGCTGTTGCTGAAGGTGGCGTGCATCTGGTCCGAGACCGGGATGCCGTCCACCACGTAGGTCATCTGCCCGTGGCTGCCCCGGAAGTGGAAGCGGCCGTTCTCGTCGGCGATGAAGCCGGGGGTGGTGAGGAGGATGCTCTCCATGGCGCGGCTCTGCACCGCCGCCGGCGTGCGCTCGATGGTGGTCTTGTCGATGTCGATGTGGGTGCTGGGGTGGTCCTCCACCAGCTGCAGCTTCTCCTCCACCACCACCACGGCGCCCTCGGGCTTGAGGGCCACGGCCACCTGGAGGGGCAGCTGGCTGTGGACATCCACGTCCAGGTGGCTGGGCTGCAGGCCCGGCGCATCGGTATCCAGGTGGTAGACGTTGAAGGGCACGTTCTGGAAGAGGAAGGCGCCCTTGGCATCGCTGCGCACCCGCTGGCGGTAGCCGGACACGGGGTTGGACAGGCTCAGGGTGGCCCCCGCCACGGCCCGGCCCTGGTCGTCCGCCACCCGACCCAGGAGCGTGCCGCTGCCCGCGGCCGTGGCCAGGGTGGACCCCGCCATCAACAGGGCCAGCATGGGAAATCGAGCGATGGGATGGATCAAGGGAACCCTCCAGATGAAATTATTTTTTAATTGCGACACTCCGTCAATGAAAATGATTTTTATTTGTTATTCATTGAATCACTAAACCCTTGGCGCGTCCCAGCGAAGATTGAGATGCGTTCAGCCCGTTCGGGAGGCCTTTGACATGAAGCGGAAGCAGCTGTGGATCCTCGGTGGAGGTCTGGCGGTCGTCCTGGTCGGCGGCCTCAGCGTCGCCGGCATGAAAGATAAGGGCATCGCCGTGCAGGTGGCCACGGTGGGACGGGAGAACCTCCAGGCGAAAGTGAGCGCCAACGGCAAGGTGCAGGCCGTGAAGAAGGTGGACATCTCCGCCAACGTCATGGGCCAGGTCACCAAGCTGGCCGTGAAGGAAGGCGACGTGGTGAAGGCCGGCGCCTTCCTCATGGAAATCGACCCGGCCCGGTCCCGGGCCACCGCCGACGCCCAGGCCGCCGCCTCCGAGGCCTCGGCCAAGGACTGGGAATCCGCCAGGGCCCGCCTCCAGCAGGCCAGGAGCGACTTCGCGCGGGCCGAAGCCAACCGCAAGGCCGGCATCATCTCCCAGTCTGATTTCGAGCAGCTCCGCACCACCCTGACCACCACCGAGGCCGCCGCCCTGGCCTCCCAGCGCCGCTACGAGCAGAGCAAGGCGGGCCTTCGGGACGCCA
>JAMPXL010000319.1 GCA_023701165.1 Geothrix sp.
CAAGCGCACCCTCAGCTGGCGCACCGCCCTGGTGCTGCGGGAACTGGAGGGTGAGGTGGCGGCCCTGGAGGGATTCCACGATGCGGAACTGCGGCTCATGACCCTCATGCGGGAAAAGGGGACCCTGGAGGCGCGGCTGTCCCTGGCGCGCCTGGCCCTCCAGCGCCTCCACGCGGGCTACGGCCCGGCCCCCACCCTCGACGCCGCGACCCTGGAGGCGCGGGTGCAGGATCTCCGGGGCCAGCTGCTGGCCCTCGATGCGGAGATCGGCCCCCTGGCCAGGGCCGGCACGGAGTTGACCAATACACGGTGGGGCCTGCTCACCCGCGCCGGCAACGACAAGAGCCACCTCACGCGGCAGATCGAGCGCTACGCCGACATCTACACCAGCCGCGTGTCGAACTTCCTGCACGCCACGCCTTTCGCCTACTTCCGGTCGCCCCGGGGCAGCCTGCCGCATGACCCCGGAGCCTGACGCTACTTCACCGCATAGACCGTCACACCGTAGCGCTCGGGATCCCAGGGCGCCGGGCTGTTCCACTGGCCGAAGGCGTGGCTGTCGTCGGTCCTGAAGCGCAGGGTATAGCGCCCCTTGGGCAGGTTGACCACCTCGTCGGCCAGGCGGTTCTTGGAGGCGCCGCCCGCATGGTGGGTGCGGCTGGGCTCCATGATCCAGACGCGCTGGCCGGCGGCGTCCTCGATCCAGGCCTCGTCGGCCATCTCCCCGCCGCCGCTTTCGGCGATGGCGTGGACCCGCAGGGGCTGGGCCGCCGCGAGGACGAAGGGCGCGCTGCGGTCCTGATCGTTGCCGACGCCCACCAGCTCGGCCACCACGGGCTGGGTCATGGGCTTCGTCAGAGAGATCGCCGCCAGGTCGGCGTCCGACGGCGCGGCCAGCGTCAGTCCATACATCCCGGGATCGCAGGGCGGCGCGGCGTTCCAATCCGCCGGGGAATGGGAATCATCCGTGACGAAGGTGGCCTCGTAGTCCCCGGCGGGCAGCTGGATGGTCTCCACCTGGCGGCGGTTCTTCCGTCCGCCCCCGGCGAACTGGGCCTTCTCCATGGTCATCTCCCACACCCGCGCCCGGGTGCGGGCATCGATGATCCAGCCGTGGTCGTGCATGCGCCGCCCGCTGCCCTCGCCCTCGGCGTAGATGTGCAGCGTCACGGGCTTCTTCACGCGGAAGGCCTGGTTCCAGTGGCCGTTGTCGGTGACGGCGCCGAGGGCCACCACGATGTTCTTCCAGCGCAGGGGCGCCTCGAAGACGGGCACCTCTGTGGGATCGCCGGCCGGCAGGTAGATCTCCAGGCCGTAGTTCCCCACCTGCTCCTGCCAGTGGCGCAACTGGCTGGCCCGATCCGCGCCGAAGGCCGCCAGGAAGCCGCGGGGGCGCTCGGACCGCTCCGAGGACAGGGCGCGCCGGTCGATGTTCCGGGTCCACTGGGCCAGCAGGAGGCTTTGGCCGAAGCCGTGGTTGCCGAAATAGGCCTCATAGCTCCCGGCGGGCAGGTCGAGGTACTGATCGGCCACACGGTATTCCCAGTCCCGCTTGGTGTTGGAGCCATCCATCTGCCAGACCACCTCGCGGGTGGCGGCGTTGAGGATCCAGCCGCTGGCGAAGAGCGGGTTGTCGCTGCGGGCATGCATCACGCGCCGGAGCCCGCCGCCCTTGGCGTAGACATGGACCTTCATGGCCCTGGGCAGGGTGAAGCCCTGGCTGCGTACCTCCACGGCCTCGAACCCCTTGAGGGAGACGATGCGGGGCTCGGGCTTCACCTCTGCGCTGTGCAGGGCGAAGGACCCGAGGACCGTGGCCAGGATGAAGACGGTGAGCGTCTGGAGCACGCGGCCCAGGGAGGCCACTTCGGACATCAGGAAGGACAGCATGGGAACCCCCAGGTGGAACGCCTTTCAAGGTAGGCGCCTCCCGCCCTTCCCGGTCCGGGGATCGGCGAACGGTGGATGCGGACCGGCCACTGGTCAGCGGCTGCGGATGGCCCCCGGTGCCCCGGGGGCGGTCCCCCCGGCCGCCCTCAGGGAGCCCAGGTAGAAGTCGAGCATCGTGGTCAGGGGGGTGGGATCGCGGCGCAGGCGGCTGCGCAGAGCCGCGCCCTCCCAGCAGTCCACCAGGAGGTCGGCGAGCCGCTGGACATCGCAGCCGTCCTGGATCTCGCCGGCCAGCCTCGCCTCATCGAGACAGGCGGCCATGCGCCCGGAAATGAAGGCGAGGCACGCCTCGATCCTGCTCCGGAAGGCCTCGCTGACGCCAGACAGCTCCTGTCCGAGCGCCCCGAGGAGGCAGCCCAGGTAGCCCTCGTCCCGGTACTTCTGTTCCGTGGCCTCGAAGAACCCCCTCACCCGCGAGAGCGGGGGCCGGGTCTGATCCCGGAGGCAGGCCTCAAGTCCCGCGTGGACCTGCGCCATGTAGGCGTCCACCACCTGCAGCGCAAAATCCTCCTTGTCCCGGAAGTGGTGGTAGAAAGAGCCCTTCGGAACCTCCGCGACCTTCAGCAGGGCTTCGATGCCCAGGCCGTTGTAGCCATGCTCCAGCAGCATGCGGAGCCCCGCCTCGATCAGGTGCTGCTTGGTTGAATGGATCATCCCCTCGTCTGCTCGATCAGGTGGTCGATGACGCAGCAGTGCTCGAGCTGGGGGCTGAACATGATGATCTCCGCGTCGGCATCCACCCGCACATTGTGCCCGGGCGGCCAGTGGAACAGGTCGTCGGCGGCCACGGTCTCCTGGCGCCCCGCCGCGTCGGTGGTGGTGATGCGGCCCTTCAGCACGTAGCCCCAGTGGGGGCACTGGCACAGGTCGCCCTCCAGCCCCTTGAAC
>JAMPXL010000320.1 GCA_023701165.1 Geothrix sp.
ACAAGCTCCAGCGCGCGGACCGGGCCCTGCTGATCATCACCCACTTCCCCCGCATCCTGGAGACCATCCAGCCCCAGTTCGTGCACGTGCTCTCCGGCGGTCGCATCCTCAAGAGCGCGGGCAAGGAACTGGCCATGGAGCTCGAAGAGCGCGGCTACGACTGGGTGCTGGAAGAGGCCGCCGCCGGAGGCGCCCGATGACCACGGTAGTGGCAGGTTCCAGCCTGCTGACGGATCTGCTCAGTGGGCCCAGGCCCGCAGAGTGGGCTTCGCTGCGCGAAGCGGCCGAGCTGCGGCTGGCGGGACGCGAGCTGCCCACGACCCGTGACGAGGACTGGAAATACACAGATCTGAAGGCCCTGGCGCAGATCAGCTTCAAGCCAGCCCCGGAGGCCACGGTGGATGTCAGCAGCCACCTGCTCCCCGAGATGGTGGGCACGCGGCAGGTCTTCGTGAACGGCCGCCACGCCTCCCATGCCAGCTGCGCCTCGGCCGTCCCGGCTGGCGTGCGCTACTTCCCCATGTCCCACGCCAGCGAAGCCTGCCACGCGCTGGGCAGCGTCGGGAACGGCGCGGCGAAGGGCCTCTTCGAGGACCTGAACACCGCGCGCTTCGAGGATGGCGCCGTCATCCTGGTGCCCAGGAACCTGAAGGTGGCCCTGCCCCTGCATCTGCTCTTCATCACGAAGGCCGAGGCCGCCGCAGTCTTCCCCCGCCTGCTGGTGGTGCTGGAGCGCGGCGCCGAGCTGGAGCTGGTGGAGGAACACCTCGGCGAAGGCGCCTACCTGTGCTGCCCCGTGGTCGAAGTCCGCGTGGCGGAGGGCGCCATCCTGCGCCACGAGCGCGTGCAGCGCGAATCTCCCGAGGCCTTCCACATCGGCACGCTCCACGCCGAGGTGGCCAGGGGCGGCCAGTACCACTCCCGCACCCTCAGCTTCGGCGCCCGGTTCTCCCGCCAGGAACCCCACGTGCGGCTGGCTGAAGGCGCCGAGGCCACCCTGGATGGCCTGGCCCTGCTGGACGGCGCCCAGGTGGCCGACACCCACAGCTTCCTGCACCACGCCGAGCCCGGCGCCTCCAGCCACCAGCTGCACAAGTGCATCGTGGACGGGAAGGCCCGCGCCATCTTCAACGGCCAGATCCTCGTGGCCCCGCACGCCCAGGGCACGGACGCCAGGCAGCAGAGCCGCAACCTGCTGCTCTCCGATGCCGCCCGGGTGGACACCAAACCCCAGCTGGAGATCTACGCCGACGATGTGAAGTGCAGCCACGGCGCCGCCGTGGGCCAGCTGGACCCCGAGGAGCGGTTCTACCTCCAGAGCCGCGGCCTGAACGCCGACGATGCCCGGAACCTCCTAACCTACGGCTTCGCAGCGGACGTGCTCACCCACGTGCCCGTGGCCAGCCTGCGCCGGGCCCTGCGCCACCTGGTCATGGCCCGCACCCAGGCCGGCTCGCTGGGAGACCTGTCATGACCCGGGGGGACCGCCTGTTCGCTTCCGCTCACGATATCCCCCTCGGGGGCCCCCGCGCGACGCCTGGGCAGAACCCTGCCGTCGCGCCTGGCATGACCGCCGCCACCCAGGCCCTCGACATCGCGGCCATCCGCAAAGACTTCCCCCTGCTTTCGCGGGTGCTGCACGGCAAGTCCGTCATCTACCTCGATAGCGCCGTGAGCGGCCAGATGCCCCGGCCGGTCATCGAGCGCATGGCGCAGTACGAGCGCGAAGAACACACCAATGTCCACCGTGGCGTCAGCACCCTCAGCCAGGAGGCCACGGACTTCTACGAGGCCGCCCGCGAGAAGGTGCGGAAGTTCATCGGGGCCGCCTCCGTCAAGGAGATCGTCTGGACCCGCGGCACCACCGAGGCCATCAACCTGGTGGCCCAGACCTTCGGCCGGATGACCGTGAAGGAAGGCGACGAGATCCTCTTGTCCGCCATGGAGCACCACGCCGACATCGTGCCCTGGCAGATGCTGGCCCAGGAGAAGGGGGCGACGATCAAGGTCATCCCCATGAATGATGCAGGGGAGCTGATCCTGGAATCGCTCGATGAGCTCCTGACGGACCGCACGAAGATCGTCGGCGTGGTGCACGTCAGCAATGTGCTGGGCACCGTGAACCCCGTGAAGGAGATCATCGCCCGCGCCCACGCCAAGGGCGTGCCCGTGCTGGTGGATGGTGCCCAGGCCGTGCCCCATCTGAAGGTGGACGTGGTGGACCTCGACGCTGACTTCTACGTGTTCAGCGGCCACAAGCTCTCAGGGCCCACGGGCATCGGCGTGCTGTACGGCAAGCTGGCCCACCTGGAGGCCATGCCGCCCTGGCACGGCGGCGGCAACATGATCCGTTCCGTCAGCTGGGAGAAGACCACGTACATGGCCGCCCCCGGCAAGTTCGAGGCGGGCACGCCCCCCATCGCCGCCGCCATCGGCCTGGGCGCCGCCATCGACTACCTGACCGCTCTGGGCCTCGACCGCATCGCCGCCCATGAGCACGACCTGCTGGTCTACGCCACGGAGCGGCTCACCGCCATTCCCGGCCTGCGCATCCTGGGCCAGGCCCGCGACAAGGCCAGCGTGATCTCCTTCGTGGTGGACGGCATCCATCCCCATGACATGGGCAGCCTGCTGGACGGCGAAGGCGTCGTCGTCCGCGCCGGCCATCACTGCGCCCAGCCCGTCATGACCCGCTTCAACGTCCCCGCCACCACCCGCGCCTCCTTCGCCTACTTCAACACCCGCGAGGAAGCGGATGCCCTCGTTTCGGCAGTTTTGAAAGCCATTGAGTTGTTCAAATGAAACTGATCACCACCAAGACACCAAGGC
>JAMPXL010000321.1 GCA_023701165.1 Geothrix sp.
CCTGCGTCCCCAGCGTGTGCGACCCGCGGCCCACCAGCTCGGGATCCTTGCTGCCCAGGAACTGGCTTTCCACGGCGATGGGCCGGTCCAGGGGCGCGAGGCAGCGGCTGCAGGCGCCCTGCCAGACCGCCTGGCCCTTCACGTCCAGGAAGACGTCGCCATCGGAGGCCAGGGCGAACACGGACCAGGCCAGGTCCCGCAGGACCACGCCCCCCTCCAGCGCCACCTCGCCGGTGGTGCCGTCCAGGCGCAGGCCCTCTGGGGGCAGCTTGTGGAGATCGATCACTTGGGGGCTCCGGCATCCACGACCGGGGTGTCGGCCTTGGGGGCCCCGCCCGGCCCCTGCCCGCTGACCGGGGAGGAGTTCGTCATCTGCCCGGGAGTCCGCACGATGGCGCCCGCGTCTTCCGGGTTGCCGGGATCGCCCGCGCACTTCAGCTCGTAGGTGATCCGGGTGGACTTCCCCTCGTAGGGCTGCCCGAAGGGGTCCTGGGCGGACATGCCGGGCTTGATGAGGCTTTCCTTCACCAGGGTGGAGTTGCCGTCGATCATGGCGTCGAAACTGCCGAAATCCGGGAAGCGGCCGTGCTTCAGGTAGTACTGGTCCAGGCCCTCGGCCACGATCTTCAGGTCGTCCTGGGCCTTGAGGTAGCGCGCCTGGGCGGAGTGCTTCTTGTACTGGGAGAACCCGAGGGTGCCCAGCACGGCGATGATCATCATCGCCACCAGCAGCTCCAGCAGGGAGAAGCCACGGTCTCGGCGGCGGGCGGGGTTCGGGGTCATGGGAGGGTCCAGGGAGAGGGGCTCGTCTGCAGCGCATCCGAGCGTTCCAGTGTGCCAGGAATGGCCTGAAATGCAAGGTTTCATCGGCTTCATGCCTCCTTCGCGCCTTCGGTTCCCCCGCCTTCGTCCACCGCCGGGGCGGGGAAATCCGCGGGCCAGGGGAAGTCCTTCGGGAGGGCATCCAGCCCGCCCAGTTCGGCCAGCCAGTACCGGTACGCCCGGAAGCTCATGCCCAGGCGCTTGCCCGCCTTGGTCTTCACCCCGCCCACGTCATCCAGGGCCCGCCGGAGGAAGTGGCCCTTCAGGGCGTTGAGCCAGGCCTCCAGATCGAAGCCTTCCGCCGGGATGGCCAGAGGCACAGGGCGGGCCAGCCCGTCCGAGGCCGCCTGGCCGAAGCCATCGGGCAGCAGGTCCCGGGTGATGGGCCCGCCGGGGTTGAGGGCCACGCAGCGCTCCATGAGGTTCTCCAGCTCCCGCACATTGCCCGGGAACCGGTAGGCCAGCAGCTGGGTCATGGTGTCCGCGTGGAGCTGCATGGGCGCCTTGCCCAGTTTCTGGCAGAAGCGCCGGATGAAGTGCTCAGCCAGGATGGGCAGGTCCTCCAGCCGCTCCCGCAACGGCGGCAGCTCGATCTGGAGGATGTTCAGCCGGTAGTACAGATCCTCGCGGAAGGCTCCGGATTCCGCCCGGGCCCGCAGGTCCCGGTTGGTGGCCGCGATGACGCGCACATCCACGGCCCGCTCTTCCGTGGCCCCCAGGCGGCGCAGCCGCCGCTCCTGGAGCACCCGCAGGAGCTTCACCTGGAGGGCCAGGGGCATCTCGCCAATCTCGTCGAGGAACAGGATGCCGCCGCCGGCCTCCTCGAAGAGCCCGCGCTTCAGAGCGCCCGCGCCGGTGAAGGCGCCCTTCTCGAAGCCGAACAGCTCGCTTTCCAGCAGGGCTTCCGGCAGGGCCCCGCAGTTCACGGCCACGAAGGGCCCCTTGGCCCGGTCCGAGTAGCGGTGGATGAGCCGGGCCACCACTTCCTTGCCCGTGCCGCTTTCGCCCGTGAGCAGCACCGTGGTGTCGGCCCGGGAGACCTTGCCGATGAGGGCATTGATCTTCCGCATGACCGGCCCCACACCCACCAGCTCGCCCAGATCCTGGGGCGGCGGCCCTTCCGGCACCGTGGCGGCCAGCAGGCCCTTGAGGGTGGCGATCATGTCCTCATGCCTGAAGGGCTTGGTGATGAAATCCACGGCCCCCTGGTTGAGCGCCGCCACGGTGGTCTCCGTGGTGGCATAGGCGGTCATGATGACCACCGGCGTCTCCAGGGCCTGCTCGTTCATCCAGGCCAGCAGTTCGATGCCCGATCCGTCCTTGAGCTTGAGGTCCGAAAGCACGCCGTCGAAGCTGGCCTCCCGCAGGGCCCGCTGGGCCTCCTCGATGCCCGGCACCGCCTCGCAGCGGAACCCCGCGCCTTCCAGGGCCAGGGTCAGGACTTCCCGGAGGCCGGGTTCGTCCTCCACCAGCAGGATCCGTTGGGTCGAGGCGAGGGACATGGCAACCTGGAGAAGTGACGCGTTGGGTCAGCCATCCTATCCTGAACCCTTTCCTGGAGTCCCGTGAAGCATGTCGTGTTCGCCCACCGGAAGCTGTCCTTCGGCGGCGGCGAGCGGGTGCTCCTGGAGCAGGTCGCGGCCCTCGCGGGCCTGCCCGTGAAGGTCTCCGTGATCTTCCGGAAGGAACCCGGGAAGCGCGATATCGAAGCCGAGCTGCGCCAGCGGAACCCGGACGTGGCCGACGTGCTCCACCTGCCGGGCGCCCTGGAGGCCGGCCGGTGGCTCTGGCGGACCCGCCCCGATCTGGTGGTGCTCTGCAACCACAAGGGCGTCCAGCGCGCCCTGCCCTGGCTGGCCCGGCTCGGCCTCCGCCTCCCCCTCGTCCCCGTTCTGCACGAGCACTACGAGCGCCACCTGCGCAAGTACCGCGGCGTGCGGAACCTCGTGGACCGCTGGATCTGCACCTACGATTTCACCGCGGCGGTGCGGGAGCGCCTCGGC
>JAMPXL010000322.1 GCA_023701165.1 Geothrix sp.
CCCCGTGATCCGGCCCTTTCTGCGCCTACCATGCTCCTGGGAGGCCGCCATGCCCGAAGGCCGCATCGAATCCATCCACACCACACCCCGCGGCGTGGCGCTGAACCACCTGGTGGGCCGGGAATTCACGGTGGGTCCGGCCCGCTTCCTGGGCCATGAGCTCTGCGAACCCTGCAAGCACCTGGCGGGGCTCACGGGGCGGCCCGAGATCCTGCCGGGCCTCATCCACCGGGGCGGCCTGCGGGCAGAGATCCTCCAGGGCGGCCTGATCCGTCCTGGAGATGAACTCCGGTCCTGAGGGGCCTCAGCCCAGCAGGCCCTTCAGGGTGGACATGAGGTCGGGCTCGCCCTGGGGCACCTGGCCATCGGGGGTGAGCTTGTCCACCACCTGGGGCAGCAGGTTGGCCAGCCCTCCGGCGGCCTCCTGGTGGCCGATGCCGGCCTGGGAGGCCAGCGACTTGAGCGTGTCGCTGCCCAGCAGGGCCTGGATCTGATCGGCGCTGATGGGCAGGTTCTGGCCCCGGCCCACCCACGAGGCCGCCTGGGCGCCCAGGCCGCTTTCATTGAGCTTGCCCAGCAGGCCCTGGAGCCCGCCCTGCTGCTGGATGAGGCCCGTCACCATCCCCATCATGCCGCCCTGCTGATTCGACCCTCCACCGAGAAGGGAACCTGCCAGATCCATCAGACCCATGGCGTCCTCCTTGTGACCCGGGGACCATCCTACGCCCGATGGGAACCCTGCGCCGGCCCCAGACTCCTGAACCGCGCCAGCGCCAGCCCCGCCAGGAGGCTGATCCCGAAGGTGGCGAGCCACACGGCCCGGGGCCCGGCCTTGGCGTAGGCCAGCACGCCCAGCCAGGGGCCCAGGGCCAGGGCGGCGGCGAAGCAGAGGGAGAGCAGGCCCATGTACTCGCCGCGGCGGTCCGGCGGGGCCAGGGTGGCCACCGCATCGCTCATGGCGGGGAAGAGGATCATCTCGCCGAAGGTCCAGATGATGGTGGTGAGGATCAGCGTGGTGACGCCTGTGGCCCAGGCCGTGAGGCCGAAGCCGAAGGCCAGGCAGATGGCCCCGGCCAGGAGCTGGCGGCCGTGGGGCCACCGGGCCATGGCCAGGTTCAGAGCCACCTCCAGCGCCACGATGAGCAGGGTGTTCACCGTGAACAGCAGGCCGTAGAAGCGGCTGCCCAGGCCCAGATCGCGCACCACCCAGAGGGGCAGCGTGCCCTCGATCTGGAAGAAGACCATGAGCAGGGGCACGAAGGGCAGCAGCAGGAAGGCCAGCTGGCGGTCCCGCCAGGGGCTGGCGCCGCGCACGTTGTCATGGGGGGTGGCGGCCCGCGGCCGGGCCTTGAGCAGCAGTCCCAGCAGCACGGCTCCGGCCAGGGTGCTGAGGCCATCGGTCCAGAACACCCAGCGGTAGCTGTGGTGGGCGATGAGGCCCCCCAGGGCCGGTCCCACGGCCATGCCGAGGTTCACGGAGAGGCGATGCAGGGCGTAGACGGCCTTGCGCTGCTCGGGGGGCGCGAGGTCCGCCAGCAGGGCCATGGCGCTGGGCCAGAAGGCCTGGGTGAGGGCCGCCCACAGGAAGATCAGCGCGAAGAGCATCGGCCTTGCGGTGGCGAAGGGGATCACCAGCAGCAGGGCGCCGGAGGACCAGAGGCTGGCCTTCAGGATGTGGACATGGCCCAGGCGGTCCGCCAGGCGGCCCGCGAAGGGCCCGGCGGCCAGGGCGCCGGCGCCGTAGACCATCATGCCGAAGCCCGCCTCTTCCGGCGTCCAGCGGCGGGCCTCCGTGAGGTAGAGCACCAGGAAGGGCAGGGCCATGGTGCCCAGGCGGTTCACCAGCGTGCTGGCGCAGACCAGCCAAACTTCTCGGGGGAGGCCGCGCAGGCCCTTCCAGGGATTCATCCCATCCACTCTAGCGAAAGGCCGCCGGCCGTCACACGCGCTGGGACAGCAGCAGCGCCGAGACCATCGCGGCGCAGGCGGCCAGGAAGGTCAGGGTCATGGGATCGCGGGGGTTCCTAGCCTTGCGTCCGGTCGCGGCCGCTGCGGCACCACTCGCTCCAACTGCCCACGTAGAGGCTGGCGCCCGGGAGGCCCGCCACCTCCAACGCCAACAGGGTGTGGCAGGCGGTGACGCCGCTGCCGCAGTGGACGGCGAGGCGGTCGGGCGGCGTGCCGTCCAGCAGGGCTTCGTACTGGGCGCGCAGGGCTTCCGGAGCCTTGAAGCGGCCCTCGGGCCCCAGGTTGTCGGCCCAGTAATGGTTCAGGGAGCCGGGGATGTGCCCGGCCACGGGATCGAGGGTTTCGTTCTCGCCCCGCCAGCGCTCGCCGGAGCGCACGTCCAGCAGCCTGCGGGAGGGATCGCGGCGCAGGGCCTCCACGCCATCCGCATCCACCAGGGGAAGGCACCAGCGGTCCGCCGGATAGGGCGACACGGAAGCGATGGCGGGGGCTTCCACCGTCAGCTCCATGCCGGCTTCCAGCGCGGCCTGGAGCCCGCCATCCAGGACGGCCACGCGCCCATGGCCCAGGGCCCGCAGCATCCACCAGAGGCGGGCCGCGGCGTTGCCGCCGCCGCTGGCATCGTAGACCGCCACCTCTGTGCCGGGGCCGATGCCCCAGGCGCCCAGTTGCGCGGCGAAGCGCGCCACGGGGGGCAGGGGATGGCGCCCGCCCCGCGCCGGGTCATGGCCCGGATCGCTGGCTGTGCTGAGGTGCCGGTTGAGGTCGGCGTGGAGCGCCCCGGGCAGGTGCCCCGACGCATAGGCGGCGGCATCCGGGCGGGCGTCCAGCAGGCGGAGGGCGGCGTGGCGGTGGC
>JAMPXL010000323.1 GCA_023701165.1 Geothrix sp.
CCGGGGCGTCCTGGCGGTCTACGCCGGCGAGAAGGACTTCTTCGGCCCCCTGGAGGCCGAGCTGCTGGTTGAGGCTGCCGTCGACGTGTCGTACGCGCTGGACCACCTGGCAGGGGAAGAGCACCGGCGCCAGGCGGAAGCCGCCCTCCAGGCCAGCGAGCGGTCCCTCAAGGCGGCCGAGGAGGCGGGCGGCGTGGGGACCTACACCTGGAACCTCGCGGAGGGCGAGTGGCTGGGAAGCCCCTATCTGGACCGGATCTTCGGCATCGGGCCGGAGCACCCCAGGGACTTCGGCGGCTGGCTCGAGATCGTCGATCCGGGCTCCCGGGCTGATCTGCAGGCCTATGTGGATGGGGTGATCCAACGCCACGGGCGGTTCGACCGGATCTATCCCATCGTGCGCCCCTCTGACGGGGTCCGGCGGTGGGTCCATGGCCAGGGCGAGATCCGGCTGGACGGGCAGGGGCGGCCCGCTGCGCTCGTGGGGGTCATCCAGGACATCACCGACCAGCGGCGGGCCGAGGAGGAGCGCCGCGCCCTTGAAACCCAGCTCCATCAGTCCCAGAAGCTGGAAAGCCTGGGGAGCTTGGCGGGCGGCGTGGCCCATGACATGAACAATGTCCTGGGCGCCATCCTGGGCATCGCCTCGGCCCATCGCGAGAAGCTGGACCCGGCGCATCCCTTGGCCCGGCCCCTGGATACCATGGTCAGCGCCTGTCTCCGGGGGCGGGGCGTGGTCAAGGGCCTTCTCTGTTTCGCGCGCAAGGAACTGGAGGATGTGAGGCCCGTGGACCTCAATGCGCTGGCCCAGGACATGGTTCATCTCCTGGGGCACACCACCCTCAAGCGGGTGACCTTCACGATGGACCTGCAGGAGGGGCTGGCGCCCATTCTGGGTGATTCCGGGGCCCTGAGCCATGCCCTCATGAACCTCTGCGTGAACGCCATGGACGCCATGCCCTCGGGAGGAACCCTCACGCTGCGCACCCGGCGGCTGGAGGATGGCCGCTTCGAGCTGTCCGTGGGGGACACGGGCGAAGGCATGGCTCCGGAGGTCCTGGCCAAGGCCACGGAACCCTTCTTCACCACCAAGCCCGCAGGCAAGGGCACCGGCCTGGGCCTTGCGATGGTGTTCGGCACCATGAAGGCCCATGGCGGCTCCCTGGACCTCCACAGCCAGCCTGGGGCGGGGACGGAGGCCATCCTGCGTTTTCCCGCGCCGTCCGAAGGAGCGCCGTCAATCCCGGAGGAGGCCCTGGCTCAAGGTGGGGCCGCCCCGGGGGCGATGCGGATCCTCCTGGTGGATGACGACGAACTCATCCGGGAGTCGCTGTCCGCCCTGCTGGAAATGGACGGGCACCGGGTCTGGGTCGCCAGCAGCGGGCTGGAGGCCATCCAGTGCATCCAGGGCGGGCAGGACGTGGACCTGGTGATCCTGGACATGAACATGCCCGGTCTCAGCGGGGCCGAGACCCTGCCGCGGATTCTGGCGCTGCGGCCTGGCCAGCCGGTGCTTTTCGCCAGCGGGTACAGCGAGGATGGCTTGGAAGGCCTGCTGACGGGTTATCCAAGCGTCCAGAGCCTCTCCAAACCCTTCACCATGAGCGAGCTGCGCCGGAAGCTCTCCGGGATGGTGCCGGGCGGTTGAGGCCGGGCGCCTACAGGGCGTCCAGCCCCTCCTTGCCCATCACCACGTTCCAGAGGAGGGGCTCGTAGTTGGCGAGGCCGGCCTTGAAGAAGGGGTCGTTGTCGCGGATGGTGTCGAGGTCCGCCAGGGGATCGGCATCCTGCACGCGCAGCAGGAACATGCCGCCATTGCGGGGGTCCATGGGGCCCGAGGCCAGCAGGACGCCCTGCTCCTTCAGCGTGCGGAGGTAAGCGCGGTGGGCCTGGGTGACGGCCTCGATCTCCGGCAGCGGGCGGCGGTAGCGGACGAGCATGAGGGCGTACATGGGCACTCCAGGATTTGCCCCAGATGAACACGGATGGATGCGGATGAAAAGCGGGTCGTGCGTCAGTCCCGCACGATCCGCGTCCCCACGGTGGCGGGATCCTCGGTGGCCAGGGCCTCGGCGGTGGTGATGAGCACTTCGTGCCCGCCGCCCTCCAGATAGGCCAGGGCGCTTTCGATCTTGGGGCCCATGCTGCCGGGCGGGAACTGGCCCTCGGCCAGGTGCTTCCGGGCTTCGCTGGCCGTGAGGCGGTCCACCCAGGCTTGTGTGGGCTTGCCGAAGTCGAGGGCCACCTTGGCCACGCCCGTGAGGATGATGAAGAGGTCGGCACCCAGCTGGGCCGCCAGCAGGGCGCTGAGGCGGTCCTTGTCGATGACGGCCTCCACGCCCACCAGGAAGCCGCTGGCATCGCGGATCACGGGAATGCCGCCGCCGCCGCCCGCGATGACGGAGCTGCCGGACTGGAGCAGGGTCTTGATGGCGTCCAGCTGGACGATCTCCACGGGCTTGGGCGAAGGCACCACCTTGCGCCAGCCGCGGCCGGAATCCTCCTTCATCTTCCAGCGCTTGGCCCTCATCAGTTCCAGGGCGCGGAACTCGGGATAGAAGGGGCCCACGGGCTTGGTCGGATCCTGGAAGCCCTTGTCCTCCTTGTCCACCACCACCTCGGTGAGGACGGAGGTCACGGGGGCCCCGATGCCCATGAAGCGCAGGCGGTTGATGAGCATGCGCTCGAGCATGTAGCCCATGGAGCCCTGGGTCATGGCGCCGCAGATGTCCAGGCTGTAGGGCGGGATCTGACCGGATCCGGCCTCCTGCTGGATGAGCAGGTTGCCCACCTGGGGC
>JAMPXL010000324.1 GCA_023701165.1 Geothrix sp.
AGGGCCGGCTGGTTCCGGAAGGCCCCGGGAAGCCCCTCGATCTGGATCTCACCCTCCTCAAGACCGGGGCCATCTACGGCCTGCGGATCGATCACAAGGTGGCGGGGGGCTACCCGGACTCCTGGTCGGCCACAGCCAGGACCCGCCTCCGGCCGGTGTCCCTCCAGGACGCCCCCGGAGGCAGGGTGGAGGTGGAATGCCTGGGCACCCTGACGGGCGTGGTGGACCGCAAGCCGAGGACCTCGGCCTGGCAGGGCCGCCTCTGGGCCCAGTTTCCGGGAGAGGCGGTGAGACCTCCCGCCCCCTGATCGCATATCATCAAGGCTCCGGAGGATTCATGAAGCTCCACCCCCTCGTTCCCGCCCTGGTGCTGCTGGGTTCCATGTCCATCCTGGGCTGCCGCAAGGTGCCCTTGACGCCCAGCTCCCCCATCCCCGCGGGCACGGCGGTGTTCCGCTTCACCCGCAAGGTGCAGGGGCCGGTGGAGCTGAGCATCAACGGGGCCCGCATTCCCGTCCAGCAGCTGCCCAAGGGCGCCACCAGCCTCGTGGTGAAGGGCCTGCCCACAGGCAAGCACCGCTTCTTCCTCACCAGCCAGCGCGAGGCCTTCAGCCCCGACCTGGGCGAGCTGGACATGGGCGGGGACAAGGGGATCTACCAGGTCACCCTGGTCCAGAGCCTGAACGCCGTCCTCTACGGCAAGCCCGATCCCCTGCCCACCGCCGAGGGCCTTCCCGGCGTGACCGCAGCCCTCGCCAAGTAGCGATGGCGCTGGTGGCCCGCACCCGCCCGGCGGACCTCACCATCGGCGGCACGGGAACCCTGATGGACCGGTGCCTGGCTGCAGGCCTGCCGGTGGCCTCCGCCTGCTCCGGCCGGGGCGCCTGCGCCCGGTGCCTGATCACCGTTCTGGAAGGGGCTCCGCACTTGACCCCGGTCCGCCGCCATGAATCCCGGACCCTGGTCCGCCAGGGGGCCGCATCCGGCCAGCGCCTCAGCTGCCAATGCCGCGTGGCGGATCCCGACGAGGCCATCCTCATCACCACAGGCTACTGGTGAGCCGCCGGGCCTGGCTCGTCCTCGGCGCCCTGCCCTTCCTGGCCGTGGGTGGGTTCATGGCCTGGAAGGCCCGGGCCGTGGCCAGGGAACTGGTGGATCCCCCTTTCTACCGTCCCCAGCCCCTGGCACGGGTGGAGGCCACGTACCGCGAGCTGGCGGCCGGAGGCAACGGCGATCCCGGGGGGGCCTGGTCTTCTGAAGAGGTGGGCGGGCTTCAGCTCTGGCATCTGCGGCGGCAAGAACCCGCGCCCGGCGTGGTGCTGCTGCTCCATGGCTTCGGGGATGACCGCTGGGGCACCAGCCCGGCCCTCCAGTGGTTCCCGGGGCTCGATGCCGCCATCTTCACCTACCGGCGGCGGGACGATGCCCTGAGGCGCGGCGGACCGGCCCCCCTCGTCACCTTCGGCGCGGCCGAATCCCAGGACGTGGTCCGCATCGTCCATCACCTGGAGGCTGCCGGCACCCCCCGGCGCAGGATCCTGCTGATGGGCCGCAGCCTGGGCGCCTCCGTGGGGCTGCTGGCCCTGTCGGACTTGGAGCGCGACGGCAAGGGTCCCCTGGCGGGCTTCATCTGGGAAGGCGCCCCGGCCAGCAGCCGCAGCTTCGCCGAGCGCCTGGTGCGCGGCCCCGAGGACCGCTGGTGGCACGCGCTCGCGCCGCCCATCGGGGCCCTGGCCAGCCGGGCGGCGGGCCGCCTGGGCCGCTACGACCCCGCGGACACCGACCTGCTGCGGCGGACCGACGGCCTCCGCTTCGCCACGCCCAGCCTCTGCTTCCTGGCCACCCAGGACCGGCTCGCCCCCCCGGAGGTCCAACGGGCCCTGGCGGCCCGCTTCCGTTCGGGCCGGGTGGTCGAAGTGCCGACCTGGCATCTGCACTGCGCCGAGGTCCTGGGGCCTTCTTATTCCGGAGCCATCCGGCAGGCCGTGGCGGACTGGTTCCCGGACATGGCGGGGGGCCCCGAAAGGCCCCCCGCGCACCGCTGAAGCACTGGGTCTATTCGTCCTCGTTGGCCGCGACGGTAGCCCGCAGGAGCTTGGGCGTGATGCGCTGGACAATGGGTTCGAAGACCTTGTTCACCAGCTCCTCGTCGTACTGGACCTCGGCACCGGTGCCCGCCACCTTCACGCTGGTGTCGGAGACCTTGTCCTCGTCCTTCCAGGCGCCCAGGATCTCGCCGGTCTCCACCTCGATGAGGCGGATGTCCAGGCGGCCCGTGAATGAGGCCTTCTTGACGTTCACGCTGCCGGCCACGGCGCCGGCCATGCCGTCGCCCGTGACCTTGCTCACCAGGGCGCCCACGCCCCAGCCCGTGGCGAACCCGCCCTCCTTGTAGGCGAAGCGGGTGACCTTGCCCGTCATGACGTACTTCACGCCCAGCAGCTTGCCGATCTTCTGGACCGTGGCGGTATCCACCTCGCCGCTCTGCTGGAAGTTCAGCTCCTCGCGGATCTCGGCCAGCCGCTCGCGCTCGACGACACGGATCTTGTTCTTGCCCTTCTCCATGATCTCGGTGGTGAAGAGATCCCGGAGCTGGTTGGAGATGGTGCTCATCTGGTTGCCCCAGCCGCCGTGGCGCCAGCCGTGCCAGGCATCGGGCGCGGCCTTGAACTCGATGATGGCGATGCGCGGGAGCTTCGCCCTCTCTTCCTTGGACATCTTTTTCTGGGCGAGGGCCGGTGTCGCGACAGCGAAGGTGGCCAGCAGGGCCAGGAGCAGCTTGCGGAAACGCATG
>JAMPXL010000325.1 GCA_023701165.1 Geothrix sp.
ACCATCCAACGACTTCGCCGTCGCAATGAGGAACTGGAAGAGCAGGTTCGACAGTACGATCTTCGCTTCCTGCGCCATGTCGAAAACGCCCGTCTGCTCCAGATCCGCCCGAAGGACCTGGACAGGCCTTTGGACGGGGAAGGCAATGGCTGAATCTGAATTCAGCACGCACAAGAACGGCCAACAGATCGGGCAGGAATACGCTGCCGCGCTGGAGACATACCTCCAGGCGCTCCGTGCCGAGGGCAAGGGCCTACCGAGCCGGAATGGCAAGGTCTCAACCACCGCAGTTGCCATGGCCGCTGGGGTGGATCGCCAATCCCTTTACAAGAACCCTCGCTGCCGGGCCCTGATCGAGGCTGCGGCCCAGGAGCTTGGCCTGTCCGGCATCGAAGCCCGAGAGGGCGTACCCAGTCGGGACGATGGCAAGGACCAGCGCATCCAAGCCCTTGAGACTCAGGTGGCGTCCCTCCAGGCCGAGGTCCATGGCCTCCGGCGCCAGCTTGCTCAGTTCAAGCACATCGAGACTCACATGGTCGAGACGGGCCGGAGGGTGATCCCGTGACCCTTCTCACCATCCAGCAGGTATGGCCGGGTCGCCAGGGCGGCGCCGTCTTCACCGGCAAGGATGATCAGGGCAAGCTCCACCGGGTCGTGGCCGCTGCCACCGTGCTCCACCGCCCGCCGGGCCGTGGGGAGCAGTGGGATGTGGCTGGGCCTGCCAAGGTCCATCCGCGCTACGGAGCCCAGATCCACGCCGAGCGAGCCATCCCTGTTCGCCCCCAAGGGGAACTGCTACGGCGGTTCCTGGCCCGGAACAAGGCGTTCCTTGGGGTGGGGGAGGCCAGGGCACGGAAGCTCTGGGATCACTTCGGAGAGACCCTCTACGGCCTCCTGGATGGCCAGGACGCCTCATCCCTGGCTGAGGTCCTGGGAGAGCCCCTGGCGGCCTCCCTGGTCGAAGCCTGGGGCGAGACTCGCGCTGAGGCTGAAGTGGTCCGCTGGCTGGAGGCCCATGGTTTCCCGGTGGCCCTGGCCACCAAGGTCTCCCGCCTCTGGGGCGTGGCCGCGCCGGAGAAGATCGCCGAAAATCCCTACCGGATGCTGGCCGTGGCGGGCTGGGCTCGGGTGGACGCGGCGGCCCTGGACGCCGGGGCTCCCCCGGATTGCCCGGAACGCCGGATCGCAGCCGTGGAGGCTACCTGCTACCGGGTGATGGGCGACAAGCACACCGCCCTGACGGAGCAGGAGATTCTGGAAGGTATCCAACGCCTCCTGCGGTGTTCGCCGGAGACGGCCCAGGAAGCCCTGGCCCTGGCCGAGGCTGACCACGCCGTGGTCCGAGCCCAGAACGGGCTCTGGCAGTCCTTGGGTCCCTGGTTCATGGAGCGGTTCGTCCATGACCGGATCCAGGAGCGGGTTGCCGAGGAGGACGCGCCCTCCGGCCACCTGTTCTGGGCCAAGCCCGAGGACGCCCGGATCCAGGAGCTTGTGGAAGCCTTCAACGAACAGGCGGGCCTGAACCTCACGGTCGAGCAGCAGCACGCCGTCTGGCTGGCGATGACCCAGCGGATCGGTCTGGTCCTCGGCGGCGCCGGGACCGGGAAGACCTCCCTGCTGAAGGCCGTTCACTTTGCCCAGGAGCAGACGGGCGGGCACCTCCATGCCGTGGCCCTGGCGGGCCGTGCGGCCATGCGTCTGCGCGAGGCCACCGGACGCTCCGCCCGGACCCTCGCGGGCTTCTTGGGGGCCCTGGATCGCCAGGAATTGAGCCTGGGCGGCTCCGACCTCGTGGTGGTGGACGAAGCCTCCATGGTGGACCTCCCGCTGGCCTACACCCTCCTGCGTCGGCTGCCCTCCGAATGCCGGGTGCTGCTGGTGGGGGACCCCTACCAGCTTCCGCCCATCGGGATGGGGGTGGTGTTCAGCGCCCTGGCCGAGGACCCATCCGTCCCCAAGGTCGAACTCACACAGATCCACCGCCAGGCGGCCACGACCGGAATCCCGGCTGTGGCCCGGCGCATCCGGGCGGGTGAGGTGCCTGAACTGCCCGCGTTCACCGGCCTGGGCCAGGGGATCTCCTTCCTGGCCTGCCGTCCGGAGGAGGCCCAGGGCCACATCATCGAGACGCTGGGCCTGTTTGGCGGGATCAAGGAGACGCAGATCCTCTCCCCGATCCGGCGTGGCCCTGCCGGGATCACGGCCATCAACGCGGCCATGCACGGGCTCTGTGCCACGGGCAAGGCCACCTGGAGCGGGCTAGCCACGGGCGACCCAGTGATCCACTTAGAGAACGACTACGACGCCCTGGTGTGGAACGGGAGCCTCGGCGTGGTCACGGAGGCCCTGGCGGACGGGGCCCGGATCCTCTGGGACGATCATGAGAAGGGCATCACCTACCGTGAGGACCGGCGCGAGGCCCTGGACCTGGGCTACGCCATCTCAGTCCACAAGGCCCAAGGGAGCCAGTTCAAGCGGGTGGTCGTGCCGGTGTTCCCAAGTCGGATCCTTGACCGGACCCTGATTTATACCGCGCTCACACGGGCGACAGAACAGGTGGTGTTCATCGGCGACCGCTCTGCCCTGGAAACTGCTGTGGCCGCGCCCCCGGCACCACATAGGCGGAGAACGGGAATGGTGGCGTAGCGCGGCCTGTGACGGGGCTTGCCCCAATCACGACATGTCATAGACTGGATGAAGCCAGTCGGAGGATAGGGCAACGCAGGGATGCGACCCGAGCGCCGAACTGGGGCCGAAGCTCACGCTTCAGGGCCTCCCACAAGGAGGCCCT
>JAMPXL010000326.1 GCA_023701165.1 Geothrix sp.
GGACAGGCCGGCCATGCGGCGCATGAAGAGCAGCGAAGCCAGCATGATGCCGACCGTGACGGCGATGACCATGTCGAAGACCACCGTCAGGAAGAAGCAGGTGAGCAGCACGGCCACGTCGCTCTTGGGGGCGACCTTGAGGGTGTGGATGAAGTGCTCGGCTTCGGACATGTTCCAGGCCACCAGCAGCAGCAGGGCCGCGAGGCTGGCCATGGGCAGGAAGCGGATGAGGGGCGCCAGGGCCAGGATGGCCAGCAGGATCGTGAGGGCGTGGGCCATGGCGGCCACGGGAGTCCGGCCCCCGAAGCGGAAGTTGGTGGCGGTCCGGGCGATGGCCCCGGTGGCGGGAATGCCGCCGAAGAAGGGCGCCAGGACGTTGCCCACGCCGAGGGCCATCAGTTCGGCATCGGGGTCGTGGCGGGTGCGGGCCATGCCGTCCGCCACCACGGCCGACAGCAGCGACTCGATGGCGCCGAGCATGGCCACGGCGAAGGCGCTGGGGAGGAGCATCCGCAGGGTGCCCAGGTTCAGGCCCAGGGGGTCTCCACCGGGCCCCGGGGCGTTCCAGGGCCACATGGGCATGGGAGGGACCTGGGGGATGCCGTCCACCATCCGTCCCCCGATGAGGGTGTGGAAGCGCGTGCCGATGGTGTCCACCGAGAATCCGGCGATGAGGTGGGGCAGGGCCCAGGCGGCCAGGGCTGCCGTGGGCAGCGCGATGAGGGGCGCCGGGATCTTGCGCAGCATCCGCGGCAGCCGCACCAGCCAGCGCTTGGGCAGGCGGGGCAGGAGGAGGATCGCCAGGGTGCCCAGGCCCACCAGGAATTCCCAGGGGGAGGCCGTTCCCCGGGCCTGGATCATGCTGGTGAGCCGCTCGAAGAAGTGGTCGGGATTGCCCGCGAGCTTCAGGCCGAAGAGGTCCTTGATCTGCAGGGCGGCGATGACGATGGCGATACCGGAGGTGAAGCCCGTGGTGACGGGGAAGGGGATGTACTCGATGAGCCGTCCCAGCCGCAGGGCCCCCATGCCGATGAGGATCAGGCCGGCCATGAGTCCCGAGATGAGCAGTCCGGCCAGGCCGAAGCGGGCATAGAGCGGGGCGAGGACCACGATGAAGGCGGCCGTGGGTCCCGCCACCTGGATGCGCGAGCCGCCCAGCAGGGCCGTGAAGAACCCCGCGACGATGGCGGTGTACAGCCCCTGCTGGGGGGGCACGCCCACGGCGATGGCCAGGGGCAGGGCCACGATGCCCACCAGGAAGCCCGCCGTGAGGTCCCGGCGGAGCTGGCGCCCGGAATAGCCTTCGCTGAGCACGGCCCGGAGGGCCGCGGCGGGAAGGGCCTTCAGCGGGAGACCATCTCCCGCATCCTGGAAGCGCGTGCGAGCCATGGAAAGTCCCCGGCAGAGGCTTCAGAGATGGAGGTGCAGACCTCCATCCTAGCGCCGCAGGCCGGGCTCCGGACTGACGGCCTGCGGACTATGCGTAGAAGCCGCGGTACTTCATGGCCTGGGCCACGCGGTCCAGGGCCAGGATGTAGGCCCCGATGCGGGGATTGGTCTTGTACTTGTCCGTGGTGGCGAAGGTGGCCTGGAAGGCGTGGGTCATGTAGTCCACCAGCCGTTCGTTGACCTCGCGCTCCCGCCAGTAGAAGCCCTGCCGGTTCTGCACCCACTCGAAGTAGCTGACCGTGACGCCGCCCACGTTGGCCAGGATGTCGGGCACCACGAGGACGCCGTTCTCCAGCAGGATGGGGTCGGCCTCGGGCGTGGTGGGGCCGTTGGCGCCCTCCACGATGACCTTGGCGCGCACCTGGGCCGCATTGCTCTCCGTGATCTGGTTCTCGGAGGCCGCGGGCACGAGGATGTCCACCGCGTGGGTGAGGAGGCTCGACGGGTCCATGGGCTCGGCGCCCTTGAAGCCGGCGACGGTCCTGGTTTCAGCCACGTGCTTGAGCAGGGCATGGATGTCGAGGCCCCGGTCGTTCTTGACGGCGCCCTGGATGTCGCTGATGGCCACCACCCGGGCACCGGCCTCGTGCAGCAGGCGCGCGGCCTGGCTGCCCACGTTGCCGAAGCCCTGCACGGCCACGGTGGCCCCGGCGAGGGGCTTGCCCAGGCGCTGCATGGCCTCGCGGGCGGTGATGAGGATGCCGCGGCCCGTGGCCTCGTTGCGGCCCAGGCTGCCGCCCAGGCCCAGGGGCTTGCCCGTGACGACGGCGTTCTCCGTGCGGCGCACGTGCATGGAGTAGGTGTCGAGCACCCAGGCCATGGTCTGGGGATCCGTGCCCATGTCCGGTGCGGGCACGTCCCGGTCGGGGCCGATGATGTCCATGATCTCGGCGATGTAGCGGCGGGTGAGGCGCTCCTTCTCGCCGAGGCTCAGGCGGGAGGGATCGCAGACGATGCCGCCCTTGCCGCCGCCGAAGGGCACGTCCACCACGGCGCACTTCCAGGTCATCCAGGCCGCCAGGGCCTTCACTTCGTCCAGGCTCACGTTCAGGTCGTACCGGATGCCGCCCTTGGCGGGGCCGCGGGCGATGTTGTGCTGCACGCGGTAGCCCGTGAAGACCTCCCAGTGGCCGCTGTCCATGAGCACGGGCAGGCTCACGATCATGGACCGGCTGGGGGCCATGAAGACCTTGAAGAGGGCGTCATCCAGGCCGTAGAGCTGGGAGGCGACGCGCAGCCGGGCCTGCATGGCCTCGAAGGCGTTGGTTTGATCGGTCAGCATGGAGGTCATCTCCTACGGACGGGTATCGGAGGCGGGGTGGACCTCAGCCGGA
>JAMPXL010000327.1 GCA_023701165.1 Geothrix sp.
AAATCCGGATCGGGATCCGTGAAGTGCAGCGCCGAGATCCAGCGCGGCTTGCGGCCCCAGAAATAGGGGTACAGCACATACATCAGGTTGTTCCATTCGAAGGCGTTCTCGAAGAACCGGATCCAGTTCCCGTTGGTGCAGGCCTTGAGGAGGTCCATGGTGGGCTCGGCCGAAGGCAGCATCGAGTTCCGGGCGATGTTCGTGTTTCGGATGAGCATCATCAGCACGAGCTTCTTGAGCTCCTCCCGTTCGATGCGGCGGTTCTCCAGGGGATTGCGGCCGAGGATCTTGACGCCCTGCTGGATGGCCATGGCCGCCAGCTTCTCCTCGTAGTCGGCCTTCTGCACCAGGTAGGCCTCCATGATCGAATCGAAGGCGGCCTGCTGCCACTTAGCGAACCCTTCGGAAGTCAGGCGGCAATGCACATCCACGGCGATGGCAAAGCTCCACGCGCGGAACAGGTGGTAGGCGATGCCCAGCTCCTTGTAGCGGTCGCCCAGCGACCGGTAGGTGGAGCCCCAATAGCCAGAGACGTCATAGTCGGTGCCGCCCACCATGACCCGGAACGTGTGGGTCTGGCCCTCGGTAAAGGTGTAGTCCGCCATCACCGTGGCGGCATAGGCGCGGTAGCCCGCGGGGATGTCCACCTTCGTCCCCCGGCCGAAGCTCGATCCATCCTGCACCTTGTCCTGCTTGTCGAAGATGGAGACGTGCTGGAATTCCGGAGGCGGGGCCTGGACATTGCGCACCTGGTACTTGGCCACGAAGTCCAGGTAGTTGGTGCGGCTCAGGTGGGAAGGCTTGAGCGGCGCGCCGGAGTAGACGGGCGGCACGGGCTTGACCAGCTCGTTGTCCGTGGGCGGGTTTTCGACCAGGGCGTAGAGGAGGTAGGCCGCAGGTTCGGGCACGATGAACTCGAACATCATGCGCTGGCCGTAGTTGAGGATCTGGGCGTCGTAGACCTTGTTGAGCCAGCGGTAGATGCCCCGCACGTGGCCATTGGTCGCCGGCTGGTTGACGATGGCGTGGCGGTTGATCTCCTCCACCTGCTCCAGCATGCGCCGCCGCACTTCCTTCTTCACCCGCTCGCGCACCCGTTCCGAGGTCTTCTCCGTGACTTCCCGGGAGTAGGAGATGGCCTTCCGCTGGGTTTCCTCCGTGCTGGTGGAGAACCCGACGTTCAGGCTGGCAGAGAAGCTGACCGCCGGGCCGTAGGAGCCGCTGACCTGCAGCCCCGCATCGAGCTCGAACTGGCTCTTGACGGTCTTCTCCGCCTCCGCCTGCATCTCGTTGCGCTCGGTGCTCTGGAGGTTCCGCTCCTTCTCGGTCTCCCGCTCCTCCTCCTCGACCTGGATTTCCTCCCGCACGTTCAGGCGCCGGTGTTCCCGTTCCCGGGATTCTCCCGCCAGCACGTTCTCGACGTGGGCGAACTCAGCCAGTTCGTAGGCCTTCAGGGTCTGCTTGACCATCAGGAGATCGCCGACGCCGGCCTGGAAATGGCACTGGTCCTTGATCAGATCCGAGAGATCCCCGTGGGTTCCGTACAGGGAACCCTTCAGCTTGCTTGACTCCAGCATGACGCCGCCCAGGAGCAGCACCTTGTCGGCCGATCCCGCCATGGCCAGCCGCGACGAGGTGATCCGCATCTGCTCTTCCAGGGCTTCCACCGCCGCCGTGGGCGCGATCCTGGCCAGCTCCACCTTGGATTCGGCGAGCACGCGCCGGCTGACATCCGACAACGAGGCGATGGCTTCGGGCTTCAGCAGCACCCTCGCCCCGCCGGAGCCCGCCATCGCCGAGCCCGTGAGCACCGGGCGCAACAGCTTGCGGCTGGCAGGCTCCCCGCCGCTGTCGCCGGCGGCCGGCTCGGGCAGGGCTTCCAGCCTCGCCAGGCGCTGATCCAGGTCCATCAGCTTCGGAGCCATGCCCTCGTGGGCCTGGGGCTTGAGCAGAGCCTCGTCATCAATCGCCTTCCGCGAAAGCTCGCGATGAGCCTCCTCCAGTTCCTGCAGCCGCTTGCGAAGCCTCTCCTGCTCCTGGTCCTCCGGTTTCGGCGAGGGCGGCGGAACGGGCGCGGCCGCTGGCTTTAGGGCAGGCAGGCGCGCGAAATCCGGAATCGACAGGGCCAGGCCCGCCAGGGCCCCCCCGAGGGTGGCGGCCGGATCCAGCCCCTTGTCCTGCCCGAGCTGCTCGATCACCGCCAGCCACTTGCGCGCCAAGGCCAGGCCATCGCAAGGCCTCTCCCAGCTCGAATGGAAGGCCTCCGCAACCAGGGTGTCGGACAAGCGGTCCCGGACGGCCAGGAAGGCGTCGCTGGCGGCCAGCTTCTTGGGGGGCAGCCCGTGGAGGTCCTGCACCGCCTTGCCCAGATCCAGATCGGCGATGCGCATGCCGCTGTGCCCGGCGATCCAATCCAGGGCCGCAGGCACATCCAGCGGCAGTCCCTCGAGGGATTTCAGGTACGAGGCGGAGGCCTGGTAGGCGCGCACCACCCGCAGCACCTCGGCCGCCGAGGCCCCGGTGTCATGCAGGCGCTTGAGCTGGGCGCCCAGCTCGGTGGGTTTGGCCTTGTCGTACACGGGAACCCGCTTGGGCGCCCGTTCGACCTTCTTGCGCTGGTTGCCCGGCCGGACGGTGAGGAAGCGGAACACGTACTCCTGCAGCATGGATTCCTCCCTGGAATGGTGGATGTCCTGATCCGCCGCCCGACCAGCCGACGTCGCCCGTGGCAGCGGCCCGAAAAACGCCCAGCATGCAACCCGCCCACCCTCGCAGCGAGG
>JAMPXL010000328.1 GCA_023701165.1 Geothrix sp.
ATGGGCTTGTCCACGGGGAAGGGGCCCTTGGCGCTGTGGCCGGGATCCAGGTCGATGAACTTCTCGCCCAGGATGCCGATGGAGCCCAGGGACACGAAGGCGTCGGCGTAGACAGGCACGTCGTTCGAAAGGCCGACGACCACGCGGGCCTTGCCGTTCTCCAGCGCGATGGCGCGCACATCGCCCACCTTCACGCCGGCGATGCGCACGGCGCTCTGCAGGTTGAGGCCCGCCACCTGGTCGAAATAGGTGAACTGCTCGGTCTGGTTGCGTTTGCCGCCGATTTCCAGCTTTTCCGTGCGGAAGATCAGCACGGCCAGCAGGATGATGGCGCCGGTGAAGAAGAGGCCGACCTTGGTTTCGAGCTTCATGGGAGGGTCTCCTGGCCTTTGCGCTTGGGCGGGGGGGGGTCCAGTAGGAAGGGGCCGTCCGCATCGCCCCGCAGGAACTGCTGGATGACGGGGTGGGGATTGACCTTGATGTCGGCGGGGGACTCGCAGGCGATGCACTCGCCGCGGAAGATCAGGGCGATGCGGTCCGCGATCTCGAAGGCGGACTTGAGGTCGTGGGTGATGGTGATGGTGGTGATGCCGAGCTCGTGCTTGAGGTCGAGGATCACGCGCCCGATGACGTCGGTCATGACCGGATCGAGACCCGTCGTGGGTTCGTCGAAGAGCAGGATCTTCGGCTTGAGGGCGATGGCTCGGGCGAAGCCCACGCGCCGCTTCATGCCGCCGGAGAGCTCCGCGGGCTTGAGCTTGTCGGTCCCCTTCATGCCCACCATGGACAGGCATTCCTCCACCCGGGCCCGGATCTCGTCCTCGCTGATCTCGAGGTGCCGCCGGAGGCCGAAGGCCACGTTCTCGAAGACGGTCATGGAATCGAACAGGGCCGCCATCTGGAAGCACATGCCGATGCTCTGGCGGACCTTGAAGAGCTCTTCCCGGGAGAGCTGGGCGATGATCTTGCCCTCGACGGATACATGCCCCGAATCCGGCGTGAGCAGGCCCATGATGTTCCTGAGCAGCACCGTCTTGCCGGTGCCCGATCCACCCAGCACGACCAGGCTTTCGCCCTCCTGGACCTGGAGGTTCACGTTGGACAGCACGACCTTCGGACCGAAGGCCTTGGAGAGGTTGACGACATCGATCAGAGCCATGCCGTCACACCAGCAGGAGCTTGGTGAGGAAGAAGTCGGAGATGAGGATCCACAGCGAGCTGGTCACGACGCTGCTGGTGGGGGCGTTGCCCACGCCCTCGGCGCCGCCCTGGGTGCGGTAGCCCTTCCAGCAGCCCACCAGGGCGATGATCATTCCGAACACGAAGGCCTTGTAGAGGGCGATGCGCAGGTCGCGGAAGGCCAGCAGCTTGTAGAACTCGCTGCCATAGACATAGGCGCTCTGCCCCTCCACGCCCACCAGGATCAGGTAGCCGCCCCAGAAGCCCACGTAGATGGACACCACCGTCAGGAGGGGAACCATCACGATGGAGGCCAGGAAGCGGGGCACGAAGAGGTAGTGGATGGGATCGGTGGCCAGGCATTCGAGCGCGTCGATCTGCTCAGTGACCTGCATGGTGCCCAGCTCTGCGGCCATGGCGGACCCGATGCGGCCGGAGAGCATGAGGCCGGTGATGACCGGTCCCAGTTCCCGGATGATGGCGAGTCCCTCCACCTGGGAGGCGAGCCCTTCGGCCTGGAACTGCTTGAAGCCGAAGGCGAGCTGGACGGCGAACACCATGCTCACTGCGAGGCTGGTGAGCACCACCACGGGGATCGAGTTCACGCCCACCGACTGGAACTGGCTCAGGAGGTTCTTGCCGTCGAAGGGGCGCTTGAAGACCGCCGCGAAGGTCCGCCCCGCGAGGACCGCGAAGTCCCCGAAGGTGTCCGTGGCTTTCAGCACGCCTGCGCCGGCCTTGTTGATGAAAGTCAGGACCATGAGGCTCCGAACGGAAAGGACTAGCTTACCTCAGTCGCCTTCTTCTGCCTGGACCGGAGGCGGGAGGCGGCGCCTTCGCGGGATGTCTGCGGCGTCCGGCTCAGGGCCAGGGCGTCCGCGGGCACGTCCTTGGTGATGGTGCTGCCCGCGCCGATGAGGGCCCCGTCGCCGATGGTCACGGGAGCGACCAGCTGGGTGTCAGATCCCACGAAGACCCGGCGGCCGATGACCGTCCGGTGCTTGTTCACGCCGTCGTAGTTGCAGGTGATGACGCCCGCGCCGATGTTGGTGCCTTCCCCGATCTCCGTGTCGCCCAGGTAGGCCAGGTGGCTGGCCTTGGCACCCCGGTGGAAGGTCGCCTTCTTGGTCTCCACGAAGTTGCCGATGTGGACGTTCTCAGCCAGGTCCGTGCCCTCCCGCAGGCGCGCGAAGGGGCCGATCTTGGCATGGGCGCCCACCCGGGCCCGCTCGATGACGCTGTAGGGGCGGATCTCGACGCCATCGCCAAGCATGCTGTCCGTGATCACCGAACCCTGGCCGATGCGGCAGCCCTCACCCGCATGGACCGAACCCTCCAGCCGGACGCCGGGTTCCAGGGTGACATCGCGCTGGAGGACCACCCGCGGTCCCACCAGGGTGCTGTCCGCATGGAGGAAGGTGACGCCTTCCGCCATCCAGTGGCTCTGGAGCCGCCGCTGGGCCGCGGCCTGCAGCGCCGCCTGGTCCTGCCGCGAGTTCATGCCGGCCAGTTCTTCGGGGTCACAGACCTCCACGGCCACGGGGATCTCCCGGGCTACGGCCGCCACGGCGTCGGTGAGGTAGTACTCCTTCTGGGCG
>JAMPXL010000329.1 GCA_023701165.1 Geothrix sp.
GCCGGTCTTGGTGCGCATGAGGGGCCCGGTGACGCTGATGAAATCACCCATGTCCAGGAGCTTCAGGACGTCCCAGCCCGGCTCGGCCACGTCATCCTTGCGGAAGAAGGCCTGGAGCTTCTCGCCGTTCTCGGCCAGGTGGGCGAACACGCTCTTGCCCATCTCGCGGATGGTGAGCACGCGGCCCATGGCCGACACCGTGACGCCGAGCCCCTCCAGCTTCTCGTTGGGCCAGGCTTCGGCGTCCGCGTAGGCGGCGGCCAGTTCCGAGATGCCGTGGGTGCGCTTCGCCTTCCGGGGCCACACATCGAGGCCCAGGGCCTTGAGCTTCTCGAGCTTCTCGAGGCGCACGTCGCGGTACTGGTTGGGCTGCATGGGGACTCCGGCACGAACCATCTAGTCTAACGGAGGCTCAGGGCTGCCCGAAGCGGTAGGCCACGTAGGCCGTGATATCCGGGGCGGTGAACGTTCCGGCCTCCTCGCTCACCCCGAAGCGCCAGCGGGGGAGCCGCGTGTGCCGCAGGGTCCAGTGCTGCTGCCAGCCGGCCCGGTCCAGGCGCGGAAGGCCTGTGCGGTAGGGACTCCCCGCATAGCTCAGGCTGATCTCCAGGCCCATCCCGCCGACGAGGCCCGGGCCCTCGCCCAGCCAGGCCGCGGAAGCCCAGGCGCGGTTGAAGGAGGTCTCCGCCAGGACCGCCCGCAGCGGGCTGTGCCTGGGCAGCCCCAGCATCACCCGCTCGGCCTGGCCGAAGATTTTGAAGCGGCCGAGGCGCTTCCAGGCGGCCGCGCCTACCAGGCCATCCGTGCCCCCGCTGCCCGAAAAATCAGCCTGCTTCCCGGTGGGCAGCTGCACCGAGACACCCAGGCGCCCTCCCGCATCCGCCGTGCCGAAGGGCCGGACCCAGGCCACGTCCAGATCCATGAGGGCCACTCCGGGGCGGGACAGGTCGCCGATCACCCGGCCGTCCCGCTCCAGGTGGTAGGCCAGGCGGTTCTTCGGCGCATCCTCCCGTCCCCCCTGGAGCATGTTGAACATCTGGTGCCAGGTCCAGATGGCCTGATCCGCGATGCCGCCGGACCGGGAGGCTACGCGCATGCGGACGTTGATCCGCGAGGATCCGGCCTGCATGGCCCAGTCTCCGGTGAACTGCCAGGACTCCCCGTCCAGGCGGGCGAAGCTCCGGCCGTCGCCGCTCCGCTCCAGATCCGGGCGGAGCATCTGGCTGGTGGCCTCCAGGGCCAGCTCCCTGACCCCCTCCGGCAGCGGCTCTGGAAAGCCCTCGAACCAGGCCACCCGGTTGGGCCGGGGCGTCTCCTGGGCCGCCAGCCCCGCGGCCACCATTGCAATCACCAAGACACGCAGATTGACGAAGGTCACGGCATCTCCCATAGGCTCCATACATACTCTGTTTCATGGCTTCTGGTCAGCTCGATTAATTCCCATAAGGTCATCAAAGAACATAAGGCATCGCGCGGCATAGATGATGCCCGTATGATGATCGGACCCCTGATCCTTCCAAACCCCACCTTTCACCGCCCCTCTTCTGGAGCCAGCCATGTCACGCCTGAAAGCCCGCCTGCTAGAGAAAATCGAGGAGCACCGCCCGCGCACCACCCGGCTCCTGAAGGAGTTCGGCAAGGTCGTCATCGACGAGGTGACCATCGACCAGTGCATCGGCGGCGCCCGGGACATCAAGTGCCTGGTGACGGACATCTCGTACCTGGACTCCCAGGAAGGCATCCGCTTCCGGGGCAAGCTCATCCCTGAGACCTTCGCCGCCCTGCCCAAGCTGCCGGGCGCCGAATATCCCACGGTGGAATCCTTCTGGTACTACCTCCTCACGGGCGAGATCCCCACGGCCGCCGAGGCCGAGGAGATCCACCAGGACTTCAAGTCCCGCGCCAAGGTGCCCGGCTACGTCTTCGACGTGCTTCGCGCCCTGCCCAAGGACAGCCATCCGATGGTGATGCTCTCCACGGCCGTCCTGGCCATGCAGAAGGAGAGCAAGTTCAACAAGGCCTACCACAGCCTGAAGAAGAACGACTACTGGGACAGCACCTACGAGGACGCCTGCGACCTGCTGGCCAAGCTCCCCGAGATCGCGGCCTTCATCTACCGCTACAAGTACAAGAACGGCGACATCATCGCCCCCGACTACAGCCTGGACATGGGCGCCAACTTCGCCCACATGATGGGCATCGCCAAGCCCTATGACGACGTGGCCCGGATGTACTTCATCCTCCACAGCGACCACGAGAGCGGCAACGTCAGCGCCCACACCACCCACCTCGTGGCCTCCGCCCTGTCCGATGCCTACTACGCCTTCAGCGCCGGCCTCAACGGCCTCGCGGGCCCCCTCCACGGCCTGGCCAACCAGGAAGTGCTGCAGTGGATCATGGAATTCCAGAAGAAGATGAACGGCGCCGAGCCCACCGAGGAGAACGTGAAGGCGGCCCTCTGGGACACGCTCAACAGCGGCCACGTCATCCCCGGCTATGGCCACGCCGTGCTGCGCAAGACCGATCCCCGCTACACCGCTCAGATGGAATTCTGCCTCAAGCACCTGCCCAACGATCCGCTCTTCAAGCTGGTCAACATGATCTACCAGGTCGCGCCGGGCGTGCTCACCGAGCACGGCAAGACCAAGAACCCCTACCCCAACGTCGACGCGCAGAGCGGCGTCATCCAGTGGTACTACGGCCTCACCGAGTACGACTACTACACCGTGCTCTTCGGCGTGGGCCGCGCCATCGGCGTGCTGGCCAACATCACC
>JAMPXL010000330.1 GCA_023701165.1 Geothrix sp.
ATCTACGCCGCCCGCCGCATCGACGACAAGGAGATCACGGGCAAGCGCCAGAACAAGGTCTTCTTCCAGATCAACGGCGTGGGCCACGAGGCCGTGCAGGCTGCCGCGGCCCTGGTGTTCCGCCCCGGCCACGACTGGTTCTTCTTCTACTACCGGGACCGGGCCCTGGCCTACGGCCTGGGCTACACGGCCAAGGAGATGTTCCTGGGCTCCGTGGGCGCGGTGGACGACCCCGCCAGCGGCGGCCGTCAGATGCCCAGCCACTGGGGCCACAAGGGCCTGAACCTCTTCACCACCTCCAGCCCCACGGGCAGCCAGTTCCTCCAGGCCGTGGGCGCCGTCGAGGCCGTGCTGCGCGCCGAGCAGGGCGGGCTGATGGAACAGCTCGGCATCCAGGCCGACGAGGTGGCCCTGGTCACCACGGGGGATGGCACCTGCAGCCAGGGTGAGTTCTGGGAGGCCATCAGCAATGCCGTGAACCTGAAGGCCCCCGTGGTCTTCCTGGTGGAGGACAACGGCTACGCCATCAGCACGCCCAGCGAGGTGCAGTATCCCGGCGCCAATGTGGCCGCCCTCTTGAAAGGCTATGAAGCCCATGGCCTATTGATCCTGGACGAGGTGGACGGCTGCGACCCCATCGCCAGCTACGAGGCCCTGCAAGCCGCCGCCGACCACGCCCGTGCCCGGAAGGGCCCGGCCCTGGTGCGGGCCAAGGTGATCCGCCCCTACAGCCACTCCCTGTCGGATGACGAGCAGCTCTACAAATCCAGGGTCCAGCGCGAGGCCGAGGCC
This sequence comes from Geothrix sp., assembly GCA_023701165.1. Lineage (GTDB taxonomy): Bacteria > Acidobacteriota > Holophagae > Holophagales > Holophagaceae > Geothrix. Next base: position 793 of record JAMPXL010000330.1, read on the forward strand.
CTGCGGGATCCGGTGGTGACCTACGCGGAGCGGCTGGTGGGCTGGGGCGACCTGGCCCCCGAGCAGCTGCAGATGCTGAAGGAGGAGGTCCAGGCCGAGATCGACGCTGCCTGGGACGAGGCCGACGCGGCGCCGCGACCAGAGCCGGGAAGCTTCTACCAGCACCTCTACAGCGAAGAGGTGGATCCCACCTCCGCGGCCTTCGATACGGAACACGCCTCCGGGGACCAGGCCACCGGCGCCAAGACGATGCTGGACCTGATCAACGCGACCCTGAAACACGAGATGACCCGGGATCCCCGCATCCTCGTGTTCGGGGAGGACGTGGCCGACGCCAGCCGCGAGGAGATCCTGGGCGAGGTGAAGGGCAAGGGCGGCGTCTTCAAGACCACCCACGGCCTCCAGAAGCTGTTCGGCGCCCACCGCGTCTTCAACACGCCCCTGGCGGAGGCCACCATCATCGGCCGGGCCATCGGCCTCGCCGCCCGGGGCTTCAAGCCCGTGGTGGAGATCCAGTTCTTCGACTACATCTGGCCGGCCATGCAGCAGCTCCGCGACGAGCTGGCCAACATCCGCTGGCGCTCCAACGGCGCCTTCAAGAGCCCCATGGTGGTGCGGGTCCCCATCGCCGGCTACCTCATGGGCGGCGCCACCTACCACAGCCAGTGCGGCGAAAGCACCTTCACCCACATCCCCGGGTTGAGGGTGGTCTGCCCGAGCAACGCCCTGGATGCGGCGGGCCTGCTGCGCACGGCCATCCGCTGCGACGACCCGGTGCTCTTCCTGGAGCCCAAGCACCTCTACCGGCAGACCCACAACAAGGGCAACGATCCGGGCCCGGACTTCATGATCCCCTTCGGCAAGGCCCGCACGGTGCGCGAAGGCGCGGACCTTTCCGTCATCACCTACGGCAACACGGTGCACCGGGCCGTCCAGGCCGCGCGCGAGGCCGAGAAGGAGGGGCTCTCCGTGGAGATCATCGACCTCCGCACGCTGAATCCCTACGACTGGGCGGCCATCTCCGCATCGGTGAAGAAGACCCACCGCGTGATCGTGGCCCATGAGGACACGCTGAGCTGGGGCTACGGCAGCGAGATCGCCGCCCGCATTGCCGACGAGCTGTTTTTCCATCTCGACGCCCCCGTGCGGCGGGTGGCGGCCAAGGACACCTGGGTGGCCTACTACCCGGCCCTGGAGGACGAGATCCTGCCTCAGCCCAAGGACTTCCTCGAGGCCTACCGCAAGCTCGCCGCCGTCTGAATAGTTCAGGATTTCCGGGCATGGGGCGATAGGATGGGCATCCCCTCTGGAGGCGTCATGCGTATCCTGCCGATCGCTCTCTCCCTGTGCACCACCGCGGCGTTCGCCCAGCTGGGCGCGCCGAGCCAGGCCCCTTCGGGCACTCAGCGCACCTGGACCCTGGGCGCGCAGAGCTTCGGGCCCTCGCTCTCGGGCCACTTCCAGGGTGTCCAGGACGGACAGCCCATCGCGGTGGACCTGGAACGGGACCTGGGCCTGGGCAAGGACAAGCTCACGCCGGGCCTCTTCCTCGACTACCAGGGGCCGCGGTTCGCCTTCCAGATCTCCAGCGGCGCGACGGAATACCGGGGCGACCGGATCATGACCCGCACGGTCACGGTGGACGGCACGTCGTACACGGCCGGCACCCGCGTCCGGTCCAAGGTGAAGCTGGCCAGCGTGGACGGCATCTGGACTATCAAGTTCGTCCGCCAGCCCGACGCCTGGCTGGGGTTGGACCTCGGGGTGCAGGCCTGGACCCTGGACATGGATGCCAGCAGCGTGCCCCCGGTGGGGGCGCCGGTGGCCGCGGCCACCCGCATCACCGCGCCCATTCCCCAGATCGGGCTGTCCGGCGGGTCCCGCGGATTCAATGGGGCGGTGGAGGCCAAGGCCTACGTCCACTACCTGGGCTACAAGAGCGCCAAGTACACCCTCTTCGGGGCCGACCTGCGG
>JAMPXL010000003.1 GCA_023701165.1 Geothrix sp.
AGAAGTGCTTGGGCATGAGGTGCGTCAAGTCCTCCAAGATCCACGCCTGACTTATCCCATGGGATCTCACTCAGTTTTAGCTCTCTGAAGTCAACCCTGGGGTCCGAGGAGGATTCAGGTGAGATTAAAGGCTTTGCCCATTCCCAGAAGTTCGCGTCATCAGGAAGATTTGGGTCTGAGGCACCCTTGCGCAGCACGCTCAGGATGCGGGCGTGGGCGTACTGCACGTAGGGGCCCGTGTCGCCGTCCAGAGCGATGACGCGGTCCCAGGTGAAGGTGATGGGCTTCACGCGGTCGTTCATGGCGTCGAAGAACACCACGGCGCCCATGCCCAGCACCTCGGCCACGGCCTCCTTGTCCTTCAGCTCCGGGTTCTTCTCCGCGATGATGGCGGCCACGCGCTCGCGGGCCTCGTCCAGCACGTCCTCCAGGAAGATGACGTTGCCCTTGCGGGTGCTCATCTTCCCCTCGGGCAGCTTCACCATGCCGAAGGGCGTGTGCAGCATGCGGCCCTTGAACCAGGGGTCCAGCTTGTCGAGCACCGCGAAGATCTGCTGGAAGTGCAGCACCTGGTCCGTGCCCACCACGTAGAGGCAGCGGTCGAAGCCGTAGGCAGCCTTGCGGTAGAGCGCCGCCGCCAGGTCGCGGGTGGCGTAGATGCTGGTGCCGTCGCCCTTCTGCACGAGGCAGGGGGTGGCGATGCCCACGTCCTCCAGGTTGATGATGCGGGCGCCCTTGTCGCCTTCCACCAGGAGGCCCGCGTCCGTGAGGCGCTGCATGGTGGGCGCGAGCTGGTCCTCGTAGAAGGCCTCGCCCTGCTCCAGGGTGTCGAAGCGCACCCCCAGGCGGTCGTAGATGCGCTGGAATTCCTTCAGCGAGATCTGGCGGAACCAGCTCCAGAGGCGGCGGGCCTCGGCGTCGCCGGCCTCCAGCCGCTTGAACCAGTCGCGGGCCTCGTCGCGCATGGCCGGATCGTTCTCCTCCTCGGCGTGGAAGCGAACGTAGAGCTGGAAGAGCCGGAACAGGGGCGTGCGGCGCTTGTCGGGGGCGGGTTCCGCCCAGTCGAAGTCCTGCTCCAGGTCCGCGTTCCCGTCCTGGGCCCAGCGGGTGTAGGCCGCCAGCAGGGTGCCGAACTGCGTGCCCCAGTCGCCCAAGTGGTTGAGGCGGATCACCTCATAGCCCAGGAACTGGTGGGCCTGGGCCAGGGCATGGCCGATCATGGTGGAGCGCAGGTGGCCAATGGTGAAGAGCTTGGCGATGTTGGGCGAGCTGTACTCGACGATCACCTTCTTGCCGTTGGCGGGACGCGAGCCGTAGGGCTGGTTCAGGGGGGCTTCGAGGATGGCGCTCAGCACGGCCCGGGCCCGGGTCTCCGGCGCCAGCTTCAGGTTCAGGTAGGGACCCGCGGCCACCAGGGTGGCGCCTTCGATGGTGATCGAGCCCGCCAGTTCCTGGGCCAGCTGCACGGGGTTCTTCCCCAGCTGCTTGGCGGCGCGGAAGCAGGGGAAGGCCAGGTCGCCCAGCTCGCCGGATTTCGGCCGCTCCAGCGAGATCTCCACGCCGGGCAGGGCCGCCGCCAGCTGCTGTTCGAAGGTGTGTCGCAAAGCATCCATCCTGGTCAGTCCTCGATCTTCAATCTTCAGTGCTCGATCAGTCGGCCAGTTCGGCCAGGGCCTTCTCGTAGTCTTCGGTCTTGGGGGCCACGCCATGCCAGCCGGCCTGGTTCTCCATGAAGCTCACGCCCTTGCCCTTCACGGTGCGGGCGCAGATCATCGCGGGCTGGCCCGCCACCGTGCGGGCCCAGGCCAGGGCCCCCAGGATCTGGGCGAAGTCGTGGCCGTCGATCTCCTTCACGGCCCACCCGAAGGCCTTCCACTTGTCCACCACGGGATGGATGTTCATCACCTTCTTCACGTCGCCGTCGATCTGCAGGCCGTTGAGGTCGTGGAAGACGCAGAGGTTGTCCAGCTTGTGGTGGGGCGCGGCCATGGCCGCCTCCCAGATGACGCCCTCCTGGCTTTCCCCATCGCCGATCACGCAATAGACCCGCTGGGGGGCCTTCTGCACCTTCAGGCCCAGGGCAATGCCCACGGCCTGGGGCAGGCCCTGGCCCAGGCTGCCGGTGGTGACCTCCACGCCCGGGGTGTAGTGGTTCTCGGCGTGGCCCTGGAGCTTCGTCGGGTACTGGCGGAAGGTCTCCAGCCAGGCCTTCGGGAAGAAGCCCTGGTCCGCCAGGATGGCGTACTGGGCCGGGCAGGCATGGCCCTTGGAGAGCACGAAGCGATCCCGGGCCGGATCGGCCGGGTTCTCGGGGAACACCGTCATCTCGTGGTAATAAAGTGCCACACCGATGTCGATCCAGCTGAGACTTCCCCCCGGGTGGCCGCTCTGGGCCTTGTAGACCTGCAGCAGCACGTCCCGCCGCAAGGCTTTCGCCCTCGCCGCCAGATCCTCGACGGACTCCAATTTCTGCTGAGGCATGACCCCATCCTTCCCGGGAGGCCATTCGCCTCCGACTAGGATGCCCTGGGGAGGGCCGCTCCGGAAGGGGGCGAATGCCCCCTAGGGGCCGCCTTTTGCCCTTGACCCATGCGGTGTTTGCGATAGGATGGTCATTCGCGCTTCCTCAAGTCCCTCCCGGGGGACCCCTTCGGAAGCTGGAGATACGACCCATGGCCAATCACAAGTCTGCCGCCAAGAAGGCCCGCCGCGATGCCGAGGCCCGCCTCCGCAACCGGGGCAATCGTTCGAGCCTGAAGACGGCCGTCAAGAGCTTCCTGGCGCTGATCGCCGGTGGCAAGAAGGACGAGGCCGCCAAGGCGCTGCCCCTGACCCAGGGCCTGGTCGACAAGGCCTGCCGCAAGGGCGTCATGCACAAGAACGCCGCCGACCGCACCAAGTCCCGCTTGGCCGCCAAAGTGAACAAGCTGGCCTAACGGACCATCGAGCTTCTTCAGAGGACCCGGAGAGCCGGGTCCTTTGTTTTGCAGTCTCGCGTATCCCCGCAGGGGATACCGAGAGAGTGAACAAGCTGGCCTAACGGACCATCAAGCTTCCCCAAAGGACCCGGAGAGCCGGGTCCTTTTGTATGCTGGCGGCATGATTCCCGTCCCGCTCATACTCCTCGCCGCTCCGGCACCGGTTTCCGAAGCCCAGAAGATCGAGGCGCTCATCCAGGCCGTGGCCGACCTCCAGGGCGCCGTCTTCCTCCGGAACGGCAGTGAACACCCCCCGAAAGAGGCGGCGGAGCACCTCCGCCTGAAGTGGAAGAACGCCGGGCGCAGGGTGAAGACGGCCCCCGAGTTCATCCAGCACTGCGCCTCGGGCAGCTCCATGAGCGGGAAACCCTACGAGATCCGCCTCAAGGACGGCCGCACGGTGCTGGCCCGGGACTGGCTTTGGACCGAGCTGAAACGGATGGAGACGAAGCCCTGAATCAGGCCCAGGTTTCGGGCGCCCGCACCTCGTCCCGGGGCACCCGGGCCCAGTCGAATTCCCCGATGAGGTCTCCGGCCCGGCAGGGCTCGGGCCGTTCCAGGCAGCCCAGGCTCCAGCCGAGCCAGCCCAGGATATCCAGCGCGGGAATCCCCCGGGCCGCCAGGGCGTCGAGGCCCAGGGCCCCGGCCCGCTTCCCCAGGCGGCGGCCGTCCGGCGCCACCACCAGGCCCAGGTGGGCATGGGCCGGGCGCGGCAGGCCCAGGGCCTCCTGGACCCGGATCTGCGTGGCCGTCACGGAGCGCAGATCCGCGCCCCGCACCACTTCCGTCACGCCCTGGGCGCCATCGTCCACCACCACCGCCAGGTGGTAGGCGAAGCAGCCGTCCCGGCGGAAGAGCAGCGGATCCCCGGTGAGGGCCGCGGGATCGTCCGTCTGGACGCCGAGCAGGCGGTCCGCCCAACCCACGGGCCCTTCGGGAAGGCGGATCCGCAGCGCGCGGTCGAAGCCCTCCCAGGCCCGGCTCCGGCAGCGGCCCGGGTAGGGGCGCAGGCCATCCTCCCCGTGGGGGGCCGACGCCAGCAGCTGCAGATCCTTGCGGGTGCAGCGGCAGGGATAGAGCCCGCCTCCAGTGTGGAGCCTCTCCAGTGCCTCGCGGTAGGCCGGGCCCCGCTCGGATTGCCAGACCACGGGCCCATCGGAGTCCAGCCCCAGCGCCGCCAGATCGCGCAGCTGCCCCTCGCCCCAATCCCGGCGGCAGCGGGGGCCGTCCACATCCTCCATGCGGATGAGCCAGCGGCCGCCTGCGGCCCGGGCCGACAGCCACGAGGCCAGCGCCGTGCGGAGGTTCCCCAGGTGGAGGATTCCGGTGGGCGAAGGGGCGAAGCGGCCAACGAGCATCCGATTAGGATAGGTCATGGCCCTTCTCCGCCGCCTTCCGCCCGTCCTGCGCGCCCTGCTGGCGCAGGCCCTGGCCTTCGCGGCGCTGGTGGCGCTGGCACGGCTGGGGCTGAGGTTCCCGGGGCTGGTGTGGGTGCTGATGCAGGCGGTGGGAGCGGTCTTCCTGTCCCGCTGGATGGACCTGAACCCGCGCTGGATCCTCATGCAGGGGGCCCTGCCCTTCCTGGTGCGGGCCCTGTGGGGCGCCGCCGTCCCCGCGTGGATCTACCTGGCCCTGTTCGCGGCCCTGGCCCTGGTCTTCGGCGGCGGCCTGCTCAGCCGCGTGCCGCTCTACCACGCCAGCCGGGACGCCTGGGAGAAGCTGGAGGACCTGGTCCCCGACCAGCCAGGCCTGCGTTTCGTGGACCTGGGCTGCGGCTTCGGCGGCCCCGTGGCGCGCCTCGCCACCCGGCGCCCCGAGGGGATCTTCGTGGGCGTGGAGGCCTCGCCCTTCACCTGGCTGGTGGCCTGGCTGCGCTGCCTGCCCCGCCGGAATGCCCACATCCGCCTGGGCAGCCTCTGGCGCACGGACCTTGCGGGCTTCGACGTGGCCTACGCCTTCCTCTCCCCCGTGCCCATGCCCGCCCTCTGGGCCAAGGCCCGCCGGGAGATGAGGCCCGGCACCCGCTTCATCAGCCACAGCTTCGACGTGCCTGGTGCGACGCCCCAGCGCGTGATCCCCGTGAAGGGGCGCGAAGGGGCGCGGTTGCTGGTGTTCGACCTCTGAAACCCGAGGGAACTGATTTACCACCAAGACACCAAGGCACCAAGAAAAGCCAAAGAACTTGTTTTTGCAGTTCTTGGTGCCTTGGTGTCTTGGTGGTGATCTTTTATCTTTTCTACCAGCCCAGCAGATACGCGAAGACCAGCGGGGCGACGATGGTCGCGTCGCTTTCCACGATGAACTTGGGGGTGTCGATCCCCAGCTTGCCCCAGGTGATCTTCTCGTTGGGCACGGCGCCGGAGTACGAGCCGTAGCTGGTGGTGCTGTCGCTGATCTGGCAGAAGTAGCCCCAGAGCGGGACCTCGGTCAGCTCCAGGTCCTGGTGGAGCATGGGCACCACGCAGATGGGGAAGTCGCCGGCGATGCCGCCGCCGATCTGGAACATGCCCAGGGTCGAGGTCTTCGTGACCTCCTGGTAGTGCTTGGCCAGCCAGGTCATGTACTCGATGCCCGTGCGCACGGTATGGACGTTCTTGATCTCGCCGCGGATGACGGCAGCGGCGTACATGTTGCCGAGGGTGCTGTCCTCCCAGCCCGGAACGACGATGGGCACGTTCTTCTCCAGGGCCGCCAGCATCCAGGAGTGCTTGGAGTCGATCTGGTACGAGGGCTTCAGCACGCCGGACTTCAGCACCTGCTGGAAGAACTCGTGGGGGAAGTAGCGCTCACCGGCCTGGTCGGCCCGCGTCCACACATCCAGCATGGCCTTCTCCATGCGGCGCATGGCCTCCATCTCGGGGATGCAGGTGTCCGTCACGCGGTTCATGTGGCGGCTGAGCAGATCCGCCTCGTCCTGGGGGGTGAGGTCGCGGTAGTGGGGCACGCGCTCGTAGAAGTCGTGGGCCACCAGGTTGAAGATGTCCTCCTCCAGGTTGGCGCCGGTGCAGACGATGAGGTGCACCTTGTCCTGGCGGATCATCTCGGCGAAAGAGAGGCCCAGCTCCGCGGTGCTCATGGCGCCGGCCAGCGTGACCATCATCTTGCCGCCCTGCTCCAGGTAGGCCCGGTAGCCCTCGGCGGCGTCCACCAGGGCTGCGGCGTTGAAATGCCGGAAATGATGCTTCACGTAACTGCCGACGGGACCGAGCTTGGGGCTGGAAGGCGCCATAAATCCTCCGAATTCTTTCATTGTGCCAGCGGCCCGGCCCCGGTCCGACACCAGAATTCAGCCCCGGGCTTCGGGGACCGATGAAACGGGCAGGAGATGCAGCATGTTCTTCATCATCGGTCTGGTCGTGGTCTTTGGCGCGGTCATCGCCGGCTACCTCATGGAGGGGGGGAGCATCCCCACCCTGCTGCATCCCCTTCCCGCGGAAGGGACGATCATCTTCGGCGCCGCCCTCGGCTCGTTCCTCGCCGCCAACCCCATGAGCACCATCAAGCGCGTGGCGGCGGACATGGCCAAGCCCATCAAGGGCAGCCCCTACACCAAGGCTGTCTACATGGAAATGCTGATGATGCAGTACGAGGTCTACGTGAACATCAAGAAGGGCGGCCTGCTGGCCCTGGAACAGGATGTCAACGACCCCCACAATTCCGCGATCTTCAAGAAATACACCGCCTTCACCCACAACCACCACGCCCTTGATTTCTTCTGCGACTCCATGAAGCTGCTCATCAACGGCAGCGCGAAGATGGACGAGATCGACCTGGTGATGGACGCGGATCTGGATGTCCATCACGCGGAAGCCGCCGCCCCCGGCGCGGCCGTAGGCAACCTGGCCGATGCCTTCCCGGCTTTCGGCATCGTGGCCGCCGTCATGGGCGTGGTGATCACCATGGGCTTCCTGGACCAGCCCCCCAACGTCATCGGCGGCAAGGTCGGCGCGGCCCTGGTGGGCACCTTCCTGGGCATCCTCCTCGCCTACGGCGTGTTCCAACCCCTGGCCAAGAACATCGATGCCGTGAACGCGGCCGAGTCCTTCTACTACAACTGCCTGCGCGCCGGCCTCACCAGTTTCGGCAACGGCGCGGCCCCCGTGACCGCCGTGGAATTCGCCCGCCGCAACATCCCCTCCACCGAGCGCCCGGGTTCGGGGGAGTTGGAGGAAGTGGTGCGGCAGATCAAACCAAGGTAGGTGGGAGTGGCCGAGCAGCAACCGGAAGTCAAAATCCGGATCGTCAAGAAGAAGGGCGGCCACGGAGCCGCCCATGGCGGCGCCTGGAAGGTGGCCTACGCCGATTTCGTGACGGCCATGATGGCCTTCTTCCTTCTGATGTGGCTGCTGAACAGCTCGGATCCCAACACCAAGGCCGGCATCGCGGGGATGTTCCAGGACGCCAACTTCTTCAACACCGAACGGGGCAAGGAGATCCTGGCCAACCACGGCAAGGGCATCCTGCCCGGCGGGCGGGGCATGGCCCCCGGCCCGGACGGAGACGGTGGCACGGATGTGACCCTTGAAGCGCCGGGTGCCGCCGAGGAAGAACGCAAGGCCATGGAGTCCACCGCGGAAGCCATCGAGAAGGCCTTCCAGCAGGATGAGCTGCTCCAGGCCTTCCAGGACCAGATCAGCATGGATTTCACGGACGAGGGGCTGCGCATCCAGATCCAGGACAAGGCGGCCCAGGTGCTTTTCGATTCCGGCAGCGCCAAGCTGAAGCCCTACACGCTGACCATCCTCAAGGAGATCGCCAAGGAGCTGGGCAAGCTCCCCAACCGTGTGGTCATCGGGGGCCACACGGACGCAGCCCAGTATTCCAACAAGGCCTACACCAACTGGGAACTCAGCGCCGAGCGCGCCAATGCCGCCCGCCGGGTCATGGAGAGCGCCGCGGGCGGCCTGCGTTCCAACCAGGTGCGCCGCGTCACCGGCTACGCCGATACCATCCCCTTCGAAGACAAGGACCCCAAGGATCCCCAAAACCGCCGCATTTCCATCATCGTGGTCTCCGCCGCCACCGAGGCGGCCGAAACCAAACACCAGAAGGCCCAGCCGAGGGAGAAGGACAAGCCGGCGCCCACTGCGAAGGCCGAACCAGCGGGCCACTGACGGCAGGAGGCTGCGCCTGGACAAAAAGAAGCGCCCGGAGGTGCGGGCGCTTCGTGAGGGTGTATTTGGCGGGGTTTCGAGTGGTGGGATTTGGAAGCGGGAGTCCCTGAACGGAACTGGTGTCAATTGGTGGGATGGTTGGTGGCGGGAAGCCCTTGCGGGCACCTCGCCTTCCAGTCTATCACCGGTCCTCCCCAGGCAACTCGAAGGCCGCGGGCGCCACACCGCCCCGAGCCCAGTGGCCGAAGGCCAGCTCGGCCCTCCCCCCGTTGGATTCCTCCAGCACCATCCCCGACAGCACCGCCTGGCCGTGGGCCTCGGCCGGCGGGCCGAAATGCGCCGTACGGGCCAGTCGGCCAGAGGCCAGCCGGAACTCCGCCTTCAGGGGCAGGCTCCCCTCCTTCGCCACCCACAGGCTCACCTGGCGGGCACTGAGGACCGGGCGTTTCGCCACCAGCTCCAGGCGCCAGCAGGCCCGGTCATCCAGCGTGGCCTCAGCCAGCTCCTGCACGGTGTAGTCCTCACGGAACCTTGTGCGGGCCACGTCCCCGCCCGCCGCAGGACCCATCAGGCGCTGTTGCGGGGTGACTTTCACCGGCCGCTTCGTGCCCGGCAGCAGCAGCCACATCTGATCGCCCCGCAGCAGCACGGCGCGGCCCTTTTCCTTCTCGGAAAGACCGTCCAGCCGCGCATCGCCGTTCTCCCGGGCCGATACCTTCCACCGCTGGCTGGCCTTCGCATCCTTCACCGTCAACTCCACGGTGAACGTGGGCCAGGGATGGCGCAGCCGGTCCACCCGGGCGAGGATCTCCTCGCCACGCTGGGCCAGGACCGGCAGGGCGGCAAGCAGCAGGATCGCGGCACGCATCAGCGGCGCCCGTAGTCGTCCTGGAGCCGCTCGATATCGGCTTCATCGAAGGTGCCGAGGCTCACCTCCAGGACCCGCACCGGGTGGGGCGTGGCAGCGTCGCAGCGCAGGCGGTGGGTGCTGCCCTGGGGCAGCCAGATCTCCTCCCCCACGCCGGGCCGCAATTCTGCGCCGTCGCGGTCCACCACCACCCCCGGGTCCAGGGCCACCCACAGCTCGCCGCGGTGCGCGTGCCGCTGCAGGCTCAGCTTCTGGCCAGGGTTGCAGGTGAGGATTTTCACCGTGCAGGGCGTGTTCAGGGCGTACTGATCAAAACTGCCCCAGGGTTTGTCCACGTGGAGGGTTTCAGGTCGCTGCATGGAGTCGGATCCTCGGTGCTAGAAGGCTACAACAGATCCTCGCGTCCTTCGGCCTTGAGCCGCTCCACGATCTGCTTCACGGTCTGGGCGCGGTCGCGGTGGCAGATGAGGAGGGCGTCCTCGGCGTCCACCACGATGAGGTCATCCACGCCGCTGGCGGCGATGAGGCGCTTGCCGCCGAAGAAGGCGCTGTTCCGGGTGTCCAGCAGCAGGGTCTCGCCCTGGCTCACGTTGCCTTCCGCATCGGTCTCCTGGAATTCGATGGCGGCGGGCCAGGAGCCCACGTCGGACCAGCGGAAACGGGTGGGCACCACGGCCACCGTCTCGGCCTTCTCCATGAGGGCCACATCGATGGCGAGCTTCGGCAGCTGCCGATAGGCGGCGGGAAGGGCCGCCGGATCCGCCCCGCCCTTCACCCAGACGTCCAGCGGCGCCAGCACCTCCGGGGCATGCTTCAGGAGCCCCTCGCGGAAATCCGCCAGGGTCCACACGAACATGCCGGCGTTCCAGTAGTGGCGGCCGGACTCGAGGTATTGCATCGCCACCTCCACGGGTGGCTTCTCGCGGAAGGCCGTCACCTTCAGCACCGGGCCGTGGCCTTCGGACTCAATGTAGCCGTAGCCCGTCTCGGGATAGGTGGGCCGGATGCCGAAGGTGACCAGCTCCCGCTCCCAGGCGGCGTGCTTCACGGCGGTGTCCAGGTCCTCCAGGAAGACCTCCCGGTCCCCGATCCAGTGGTCCGCGGACAGCACCGCCATGACGGCCTGGGGGAACCGCCTCTCGATCTGGACCAGGGCCAGGGCCAGGCAGGGCGCGGTGTTGCGGCCCTCGGGCTCGACGAGCACATTCTCTGGAGGCAGCTCAGGCAGCATGCGCCGCGTCTCGGCAGCCAGATCCTCCGTCGTCACCACGAAGATGCGCTCGGGGGCCACGTGGCCATCCAGCCTCCGCACGGTCTGGTGCAGCAGGGTCTCCGTGCCCACGATGGCCAGGAACTGCTTGGGACGCGCATTGCGGCTGCGGGGCCAGAAGCGGGTGCCGCGCCCTCCGGCCATCACGACGGCGACCAGGGAATCCTTGTGGTGGTCCGACATCACGCTTCCTCCAACCCCCCAGGCTACCGCGACAGGATATCCACGAGCTCCCCCAGGTCATCCGGGGGCACGGGATGGGCACCGAGAACCCGCGCCATGGGCAGCACCGCCAGGGCCCCGGCCACCTCCCCCAGGTAGAACCCGCTCTCCCCGGCGTCCAGACGGCGCACGGCCTCGGCCCCCCAGCGGCTGCCCCAGATGCGGTCCAGCGCCGAGGGGCTTCCCCCGCGTTGGATGTGGCCGAGCACCACCACGCGCAGATCCAGCCCGTGCTCCCGGCGCAGGCGCTCGCCCACGGCCACGGCGCTGCCCAGGTCGTCCCCCTCGGCCACCACCACGATGGAGCTGCGCTTGCCGCGGAGCCAATTGGCATGCAGGCGCGCCACCAGCGCCCCATAGGAATCGTCGGGCGATTCGGGATAGAGCACCGCCTCGGCCCCGCAGGCCAGGGCCGTGTGGACCGCCAGCATGCCGGAGCTGCGCCCCATGACTTCCACCAGGAAGAGGCGTCCGTGGCTGGAGGCCGTGTCCCGGATGCGGTCGATGGCCTCCACCGCGGTGTTCAGGGCCGTGTCGAAGCCCAGGGTGCGTTCGGTGCCCGGCAGGTCGTTGTCGATGGTGCCGGGGATGCCCGCGCAGAGGATGCCGTGCTCCCGCTGGAGCGTCTCGGCGGCGCGAAAGCTGCCGTCCCCGCCGATCACCACCAGGGCCCCGATGCCTGCAAGCCGCAGTTTCGCCGCGGCCTCCGCCCGCCGCTCCGGCTTGAAGAACTCCGGACACCGGGCCGTGTGCAGCACCGTGCCGCCCCGCTGCAGGATGTTGGCGCAGGCCCGGCTGGGCATGGGCGCCCAATCCCCTTCCAGCAGCCCTTCGTAGCCTCGGCGGATGCCCCAGACTTCGTGGCCCAGGGCATCGGCCTGGCGCACCGCCGCGCGGATGGCGGCATTCATGCCCGGTGCGTCCCCGCCGGAGGTGAGGACGCCGATCTTCATTTGGCTTTCCGCTTGGCGGGGGCCTTGGGCCTGGAAATGGCCCCCTTCACGGACGCCGCTTTGCCCTTCTTCCGGGCGACCCGGCCCTTTGCGCGCCTGGCCTTCCGGAGGTCCTTCACGTGGGCTTCCGGCGGCGGCAGGGGCGGCGGCTCGATGATGCCCCTGGGCACGGGCGGCAGATCTCCATCGGAGATCCCCTGGGCCGAGGCCCGCTGGGCCCGGGCCTTCATCACGGGATCTTCCTGGGGCCGCGGAGAGGCCACCAGCCCCAGGGCCAGGCTGCTGATGAACAGGACGCGTCGCGGCATGATCCCTCCGAGGATCCGATTATCGCGCATCCGTCCATGGATCAGGGCTTGGGCTTCTGGGCCTCTTTTTCCTTCATGGCCTGGGCGAAGAATTCCGCCACCACCGAATCCGCATCCACCTTGGTCACGTCGGCCATCTGCGGAGCCCGGGAAAGGATGTCCCGGCCCGAAGGCGCCATCTTGGGCAGGTGGTCCTCCGAGGGCTGCAGGCGTCCGAGGACGTACTGCGCCACCTCGATCAGGCTCCGTCCCACCCGCTCCAGTTTCTGCCGGACCACGTCCTGGTACTGGTACAGGTCGAAGGCCCCCTGGATGTTGTAGGCCCCATTATCCGCATGGAAGCCGATCTGCTCGAGCCGGGCCGTCAGGTCCTCCATCTCCTGCGAGGGGGCTCCGGTGCGGCTCAGGATCTCCTGGCACTCCCTGGCCAGGGACTGGATCTCTTCGAAACTGTGCTGGATGACCTCGATCTGGTCCAGGACACGCTCAGCGCCGCCCTCCTGTTCCCGGGCGATCTGCATGAGTTGATCGGGAATGGCCTGATTTTCCTTGGACTTGTCCTGCATGGGCAGACTCCGTAGTTCCCTATCGTCCTCCCGGCGGCAATCTTTGAATTCGTCGCCCCCTCACCCCGCGATAAACTTGCTGATTCGGGGATCAATTCCCGCCCGATTTTCTCAAGTCCGGAGTTTTCATGACCATGCAATCCGGTTCGACCCCCATCGATGGCACGACCCTGGCGGACTGCCTGAAGCCCTTCCCCGCCTCCACCAAGGTCCATGTGGCCGGCACCCGGCCCGGCGTCCAGGTCCCCTTCCGGCAGATCCAGCTCCATCCCACCCGCGATTTCAAGGACCAGCTCACCGACAACGAACCCGTGGTGCTCTACGACACCTCGGGCCCCTACACCGATCCCACCGTCACCATCGACGTGGCCAAGGGCCTGAAGCCCCTGCGCCAGGACTGGATCCTGGGCCGAGGCGACGTGGAGGAACTGCCCGGCGCCACCAGCCTCTACCGCAAGCTCCGCGAGCGGGACAAGGAACTGGACGCCATCCGCTTCCACGCCGACCGCAAGCCCCTGCGGGCCAAGGCGGGCCGCAACGTGAGCCAGATGCACTACGCCAAGCAGGGCCTCGTCACGCCCGAGATGGAGTTCATCGCCATCCGCGAGAACCTGGGCCGCGAGGCTGCCGGCCTCAAGAGCCGCATCACCCCCGAGTTCGTGCGCGACGAAGTGGCCCGGGGCCGCGCCATCATCCCCGCCAACATCAACCACCCCGAAACCGAGCCCATGATCATCGGCCGGAACTTCCTGGTGAAGATCAACGCCAACATCGGGAACTCCGCCGTGGCCTCCAGCATCGAAGAAGAGGTCGAGAAGATGGCCTGGTCCATCCGCTGGGGCGCCGACACGGTGATGGACCTCAGCACCGGCAAGAACATCCACGAGACCCGCGAGTGGATCCTGCGCAACAGCCCCGTGCCCATCGGCACCGTGCCCATCTACCAAGCCCTGGAGAAGGTGAACGGCAAGGCCGAGGATCTCACCTGGGAGATCTTCCGCGACACGCTCATCGAGCAGGCCGAGCAGGGCGTGGACTACTTCACCATCCACGCCGGCGTGCTGCTGCGCTATGTGCCGCTCACGGC
>JAMPXL010000331.1 GCA_023701165.1 Geothrix sp.
AGATCCCTCAGCAGAAGCCGGCGGATGGGGAGCATGGGGCGGGGATCTCCTCGGGTGTTATCCCACCTTCTCGGAATTACGGCGCCAAAAGGTGACCCTGGCGAAGGTTCATAGCGCCGCCCGCAGGGCGGCGAAGGCCTCGGGCAGGCCCGCGGGGCGCGTTCCGCCTCCCTGGGCCAGGTCCTTCTTCCCGCCGCCGCGGCCATTCAGGGCCGGCAGCATGGCCTTGAAGAGGGCGCCCGCGTCGCAGGGGAGATCCGGCGAGACGGAGACCAGGGCCGCCACCTTGTCCTCGGCGGCCTTGGATGCGAGCACGATGACGGCGCTGCGGTGCCGGGTGCGGATCTGGTCCATGAGCTCGCGCAGGGCGTTGCCTTCCAGCCCTTCCACGGAGGCCGTGACCAGGGTGAGGCCCTTGATCTGCTCCACCTGCTCGGCGCTGCCGCCGCCGCTGGCGGCCTTGAGCTTGGCCTCCTTCAGGTCGCGTTCCAGGTGGGCGATGCGCTGGTCCTTGGCCGTGAGCAGTTCCGGCAGGACCTCCCGGGCGGCGTTGGCCTGCCGGGAGAGGCCCTGGATCATGGCCTCATCGGCCTGGAGCAGCTCCAGCGCCATCTCGCCGGCCACGGCCTCGATGCGGCGCACGCCCGCGGCGACGGCGCTCTCGGAGACGACCTTCACCACGCCGATCTCGCCGGTGTTCGCCACATGGGTGCCGCCGCAGAGCTCGGTGGAGAAGCCGGGCACCTGCACCACCCGCACCACGTCGCCGTACTTCTCGCCGAAGAGCGCCATGGCGCCCGAGGCCAGGGCCTCGTCGATCTCCATCTCCTTCACGCGGGTGCTCACGGACTTCAGGGCCTGGCGCGAGGCCAGCCGCTCGATCTCCATGATCTGGGCGGGCTCCAGGGGCGCGAAATGGGTGAAGTCGAAGCGGAGGCGGTTCGCATCCACCACGCTGCCCGCCTGCTTCACGTGAGTGCCCAGCACCTCGCGGAGGGCCGCGTGCAGCAGGTGCGTGGCGGTGTGGTGGGCCTGGATGCGGCGGCGGCGGATGGGGTGCACCAGCGCGTTGACGGCCATGTTCTCCACCAGGGTGCCGGTGACCACCGCCTTGTGGAGGTGGCGCTTCTGGGCGGGGGCCGTGCAGTCCAGCACCTCGGCGTGGCCGCTCTCGAAGCGGAGCTGGCCCGTGTCGCCCACCTGGCCGCCGGACTGGGCGTAGAAGGGCGTGCGGTCCAGCAGGATGTAGCCCTCGCCGGCGAGCTGCTTGACGCGGCGGTGGCCTGCATCGAAGAGGGCCACCACGTGGGCCTGGGCTTCGAGGTGGTCGTAGCCCGTGAAGCGCGTGGGCGGCAGGTCCGCCAGCACGGCCAGGTCGCCGGCCAGGCGCAGGTCATGGGCCTTCATGGCGGCGCGGGCGCGGGTGCGCTGGGCGTTGAGCTCCTGCTGGAAGCCCGCGAGGTCGGCCGTGATGCCCCGCTCGCGGCACCAGTCCTCCACGAGGTCCACGGGGAAGCCGTAGGTGTCGTAGAGCCGGAAGATGTCGGACCCGGCCAGGGTTCCGCTGGCGGCATCGCTGGATTCCAGGATCTTGAGGCCCGCGGACAGGGTCTGGCTGAACTGCTGCTCTTCGCGGTGGAGGGACTTCTGGATGCGCCCCATCTCCGCAAGCAGCTCGGGGTACTGGTCGCCCATGGCCTGGAAGACTGCCGGGGCGAGATCTGCGAAGAAGAGCCCATCGATGCCGAGCTTGCGGCCGAAGCGCAGGGCGCGGCGGATGATCTTGCGCAGCACGTAGCCACGGCCCTCGTTGCTGGGCACCACGCCGTCGAAGCACATGAAGGTGGCGGCGCGGATGTGGTCCGCGATGACCTGGGAGGCTGTGCGGTTCGCGTGGTCCTGCCGGTCCTCGGGGTTGACCCTGGCCGCCTTCCAGATGGCTTCGAAGATGGGGGCGAAGAGGTCGATCTCGTAGTTGGTGTCCACGCCCTGGAGGATGCTGGCGGTGCGCTCCAGGCCCATGCCCGTGTCGATGCTCGGCTTGGGCAGCGGGGTCAGAGCGCCCGTGGCGTCCCGCTCGTACTGCATGAAGACCAGGTTCCAGATCTCCATGACCCGGTCGCCCTCGCCATTGGGCGTGGCGTCGCCGGGGACGTGGGCGCCGCGGTCGTAGTGCATTTCCGAGCAGGGGCCGCAGGGCCCCGTGTCGCCCATCTGCCAGAAGTTGTCCTTCTTGCCGAAGCGCATGATGCGGTCGGGCCGGGCGCCTGCGGCCTTCCAGAGCTCCTCGGCCTCGGTGTCGGCGGGCACACCGTCGGCGCCCTCGAAGACCGTGATCCAGAGGCGCGAGGGATCCAGGCCCAGGCAGCCCTGCTCCACGGGCCCCGTGAGGAACTCCCATGCGAAGCGGATGGCGTCGGCCTTGAAGTAGTCGCCGAAGCTGAAGTTGCCGAGCATCTCGAAGAAGGTGTGGTGGCGGGCCGTGAAGCCCACCATGTCCAGGTCGTTGTGCTTGCCGCCGGCGCGCAGGCACTTCTGGCTTGTGGTGGCCCGGCTGTAGTCCCGGTTCTCCTTGCCCAGGAACACGTCCTTGAACTGGATCATCCCCGAGTTCGTCCACATCACCGTGGGATCGTCCGCAGGCCCGATGACCGCGCTGGACGCCACCCGCCGGTGCCCCTGGCGCTCGAAATACTGCAGGAATCGCTGGCGGAGTTCAGAGGTCTTCATTGGGATACCCGAAAAGATAAAGCGAAC